>JAYUQN010000593.1:0-3533 GCA_043756725.1 Saprospiraceae bacterium | reverse complement strand
CGCAAAAAAGCCCTGTAATCCATATTTCATTTTTAACCGTTTCTTATGAAAAACAAGGTTTAGAAGCAGGGCTTAAAGCCTATTTAATAGGTCTTTATAAAGAATATAAAATTAGGCTTGTCAAAGATGATAATATAAAAACCCTGTTTTTTGAACTCATAAAAAAATTGTATCACAAACACGGGAAAGTCGTTATTCTCATAGATGAATACGATAAAGCCATTATAGATTATTTAGAGTTTGATAAAATGCCTCAAGCCAAAGCCAACCAAGAAGTTTTAGCCTTGTTTTATGGTGCTTTGAAAGAGGCGGACGACTATATTCGGTTATTGTTTATTACCGGTATTTCTAAATTTACACGGGTATCGCTTTTTTCTAAATTAAACAATTTAACGGATTTAACCATCAATCCGCATTATTCAACCCTGTTGGGCTATACGCAACAAGAATTAGAGCATTATTTTTCGGAGTATATAGACGATACTTTGCAATTCATGGAAATCTATACACGTGAAGCCTTATTAGAAGAAATTCGCGTATGGTATAATGGGTATAGTTGGGATGGTAAAAATAGATTGTATAATCCATCAGGTATTTTATCCTTTTTTGCGAATCAAGATTTTCAAGGCTTTTGGTTTCAAACAGGGACTCCTACCTTTGTCATCAAAAAAATATTAGAACAAGGCTTTTTTCAAATAGAAAATATACCCACGACGACCAGTTTTTTAGATCAATACAGTTTAGATAATATCGAATTGACGTCCTTATTGTTCCAAACAGGCTATTTGACGATAAAAGAAAAAAACCGAACTGATTTGGTACTGTCTTACCCCAATCAAGAAGTTAAAGAAGCGATATACACCTTATTGATGGACAATATGGGACACTCAGTCGGCGGTAGTGGTGTGACCGTTAAGGATTTGAAACGTGCTTTTATGACCAATGATTTAGCACAAGCAGAAGACATCCTAACGGCTCTATTTGGCGGCTTGGCGTTTGATGTCTATACGCATCAAACCCAACAACAAGTAGAAGGTTTTTATCATGGTTTAATCCATATCTTGTTCAAATGCTTAGGCATACATATCCAAAGTGAAGTACATACGGCAAAAGGACGCGCTGATAGTATCGTTGAAACACCGACGCATATTTACTTCTTGGAGTTTAAACTGAATAGCGATGCCATGACTGCGTTTACTCAAATCATTACTAAAAAATATGCTGCGCCTTATTCAGCAGACAGTCGTATAAAAGTGGGTATTGGTGTTAATTTTAATCGTGCGACTAAGGAATTAGATGGTTGGTATGCCGAAGTTTTGTAAAATACCCGCTTGCGCCATATCTTCCGACAAATGCCTACCAAAATAACCCAATAAAACCAAGAAAGTGCGGTGCTCACGAGCAACTCAGTTGCGATGCGTACTATCTTTTGGCGTCTCTGACGCCCGTGAATCACCCCTCAGTATTTTTAGGCTTTCAACATTGCTTGGCTTAAAAAATGCCAATAAAATATAAACCTATACTGATTTATTCCCTACTTTTGTTCCGTAATAGAAACATAAAATGAATAAAAATCAACTTGAAAATAGGGCATTAAACGAGCAACTCTCTGATATTTGCACCCAATGCGGGATGTGTTGTGATGGTACTTTGTTCAATCATGCCAAAATAATAGACGATGGGGATGCACAAACGGTTGAAAGTTTGGGTTTAACTATTGTGACAAAATCCGACACCTAATGCCAATACATTTATGATATTCAACTTCGATTTTAGGGGTATTAATACGTCAACTGAACAGGGTGTATTCGACGGCTTTTTAAGCAATGTGTTGAAAGGCATTGGTAACTTTATGAAAGATTATCAATCCCAATTTTCGAAAGAACAGATTAAAGAGATTTTAAGCCAAAACGAACCGAATGAAGCGATAAAGATGCTTTTTTTGCTTATTTTACTTGAAAATTCCGATTCTTTCGCTGCGTTCAGAATGACAAAAGTATAAGTTATTTTTTTGGCATTACTAACTGATTTGTTTTTCAAACATTTGCCAATACAATCCTTTTTTTTCAATAAGTTCCTCGTGATGTCCTTGCTCAATAATGCGCCCTTCTTCCATCACAAATATCGTATCTGCCATTTTCAGATTGTACAATCTATGGGTGATAAGTACCAAAATTTTGTTGGCAGCAATTGTTCGCAATTGGTGAAAAATCTCGTACTCCGCAATGGGGTCTATGGCACTTGTGGGTTCGTCAAGAATGGTAATATCAGCATTTTTATAAAAGACTCCTGTCATTTGAGTAAAAAGCATAATTTTAATCCCCCTCAGTATTTAAGGCAGTTAGAAACAGCCGAAACCAAATAAATTATGGCAGGATAAGTGGCTATCCATGCCCAAAAAAACTTATTAAGTCCTAAAACTATGGCATTAAGGGCATGAAATAAAATGCCAATACCGATAAAAATAAAGCCATAAGGTTTCCCTATTACCAAAACCAAAGGGAAAGCACATTCAAAAACGATAATTAACCATGAAAATAATTTGTTTAAAAAAGTATGTTGATTAAAAAAATGCGCCATTGTCGAAGACGTGACCCAAGTACGTAGGGCTTATACCTCTAATGATAGTAAAATTTTCATACCATTCAAAGTGTTCTGCCCATATATCCGTTCTTGGATTATAAAGTACCACCATTAAACCTGTCGCTGGGTCAATAGATTGGGTAGCTGTAAACTTGTGAATATTGCAGCGTTGACAGGAAAATGCAAGATTGTATAACTCTGTTAATCCACCCTTTGAAAGAGGTAGGATATGTTCTATTGAAAAAAAATCGGGAGAGAATAATAGGGAGGCTAAACAATATTCGCAGCAAAATTTAGCCCGTTCTCGAACGGCTTTCTTGATAGGCTCTTTCATATTTCAATCGGTTGAATTCCCAAATTTGTCATCAATTTTTCAACCGAAATACCGCGCAATTCTGCCAATTCAAAAATATATTTCACCCGTTTGGCATTAGCAATTTCAATTTTATCCCCTAATGCAATAAGCGTTTCATGCTCTTGTTGTGTTAAAGTTTCTGCCCGCATTAAACCAATAAGATGTCGATAGCTTGTCCATTCCGCATCGGATATGTCCAAATTTATTTTTTTTAAAAGGTCACTTTCTGAACGCTGCTTAGCATTTGGTTGTTTTCGGGTAGCGGCTTGTTGTAGTAATCTCAATAAATAGGTGTCAAGGCTTAGACCATTCGTGGCTGCCTCTTGACGGAATTGGTGCTCAATAGTTGTCGGCAAATTAATCGTTAGTGACATTTTACAAAATATTTTGAGATGAAAACATGAGGATACAAATATAGCCTTTGTCTATGTTAAGCAGCTTTTATAAACTCTTTTTGCACTAATTGTTGGATTGCCCTGTCCACAGAGACAGTACAATCCGCCTCAGAAATCGCATATTCTGCACACAAGATTTAACGGATTTTACCGTCGCTTCGGACGTGCCTGTGAGTTTGCCTTTGCCGTCGTAATTAGAC
>JAYUQN010000592.1:0-9881 GCA_043756725.1 Saprospiraceae bacterium | reverse complement strand
GAATGCCTGTCGTTGTCCGTTGCAATATTCGGTCTTTTTCACGGGCTTTTATCAATAAATCTTTCAAACTATATGTTAATAATTGCGAATCGTAATATATACCTACCTCTTCGTGCGCATCTGCTATTTTTTTATAAATGCCATTGAAAATAGGCGTCAAAATTTCTACAAATGCTTTGCGTTTTTCATGGATATAATGAGCGGGCAAAAGCAGTTGCACATCATAAACGGCTAATAATTTTTCATCCGTTCGTTCTCCCCCACCCACGCCATAATCTTTATTTTTTAGATGAGCATTGCGCTGCTCCAATATTTTATTATAAAAAATAAGATTTGTAAGATATTGATTATCAATTTGAGACAAAGCCATATCTAAAAATCGGCGGCGTTCTTCGCTGCCTTCTTTTGCCAACAGCGTATCGTCAGGCGCAAAAAACACAACGGGTAAAAAACCGATATGCTCCGACAAGCCTGCATAAGCCACATCGTTGCGCTCAATGACTTTCTTCTTGCGGGGTTGCACCTTAGCCACTATTTTTTCAAGCCGCCCGTTTTTCATAAAATTACCTTCCAAACGCATAAAATCACCCCCCCTCAGTACCACATCCGTATCTGAACTTAAAAAATTACTTTTACACAAACAGAGGTAATAAATAGCATCCAACAAATTGGTTTTACCCATGCCATTTAAACCCACAAAACAGTTGAGCCGTGCGCTGAAAGTCAGACTTTGTGTTGCGTAATTTTTAAAATTTGTTAATATGAGCTTTTCAAGATGCAAACGAAATATTTTTATTGTTAAAAGTCCGCAAAGTAAGTAAATTTACGGGTAATTATTCTGTAGCGGCGGATTTATCCGACCTGTGCGATTAAATAATCCCGAAGGGATTGAATGTGAATAACCCCGAATGAAATTCGAGGGGCGAAGGCGGGGTAGGTTGCACAACGCTGAAAGCGTTGAACGTGAGGCTATTTAAGTTGCTGTCAAGTTCAATCCCTTCGGGATTGTCTAATCTACCCTTTCACTTCCCCCCGAATTTCATTCGGGGTTATTCAAGTTCAACGCTTTCAGCGTTGTTAATCGCACACGTCGTATAAATCCGCCGCAACGGGGCTCAAAGAATTTGCTTGTGAAAAAACTATTCGCCATATCCTTTCTCCTTTTAATGCTCTACAACCTTGTCGGTTATATGGCAAGTTTTCATATTGTTCGGTCGGAGTGGCGCAGCTATGTTTACAAAACGCTTTCTCATTTAGCCAGTTCAGAAAAAATTGTTTCTCTAAAATTTTCTAAAAACAGCTTTGATATTTCAGAAAAAGAATTTATTCACAATGGACATTATTACGATGTGGTGAAACATGAAATAGAAGGCGATTCTATCAACGTTTATTGTTTTGATGATGAAACTGAAACCCAACTCGTTGCCGAATACCACGACCTTTTATTTGAAAACACCGCTCAAAAGTCTGATTTTCAAGGCAAAGCGAACGGTTTTTTCCAACTTTTGATAAAAGAATATCTTTTTGAAACCCCTTTTTCACTTCCATACCCCCCCTCAGTATGTGAGGCAATTTCAGCTGTTTTTTACTATAAAAACACCTTTTTTATCTCTCCTTTCTTAGATTTTGATAGCCCACCGCCGCAAGAGATTTTGATTTATACATGACATGGGGTAAAATACCGAAAAGCGAAAACGTTGCAGCGAAGACGTTGTAGCAAAGACGTTGCAGCAAAGACGTTGTAGCGAAGCAGCAAAGACGTTGCAGCGAAGCAGCAAAGACGTTGCAGTGCAACGTCTCTACGTCGTTGTATATGCCATTTTAGAATATTTTGCCCATGTAGAGACGTTGCACTGCAACGTCTCTACTTTGCATCATCTTTTTATTAATTTTTCGAGATTTTACACCATTTCATTTACAAATCTGCGACCAAAGCGATTGATTTCTTTAATTACACAGGTACCTATCCTGCAATTAACAATCCAGACAGGTATTTGTAATATGGGATAATTTTCAAAATCAAAATCCATTTCAACGATGAAAAAAATACTGTTCCTATATATAATATGGTGTACAAATTACTTACAAGCCCAAAATCAAGACAGCTTATCTGAAAAACAATTAGAAACGGTCGTGGTATCTGCCAATAAAGTAGCTGAGGAAAAACGTTTTGTGGCACAAGCTATCCAAGTTTTAACAGCTACCCGCATCGCCCAACTCAATGCACAAACCACAGCCGATTTGTTGGCGCAAAGTGGCAGCGTCTTGGTGCAACGCAGTCAGCAAGGCGGGGGCAGTCCGATACTGAGGGGGTTCGAAGCGAGTCGGGTTTTGTTGGTGATTGATGGGGTGCGGATGAATAACCTGATTTATAGGTCGGGGCATTTGCAAAATGTTATGAGCACCGACCAAGCTATTTTGAGCCGTTTAGAGATTTTACAAGGACCCGCTTCCACCGTTTATGGCTCGGATGCCTTAGGCGGCGTGGTGCATTTGATGACTAAAAACCCTTACCTGTCACAAAAAGAAGGAGGGCTTTTTAGCGGCAATGCTTATACGCGCTATGGCAGTGTCAATCATGAAAAAACAGGGCACTTGGATTTCAATATCGGTTTCAAAAAATTCGCTTCGCTTACGTCTTTCACTTATAGCGATTTTGGGGATTTAAAAATGGGTAAAAACCCGCAAGCGTTGGATACGCTTTGGGGCTTGCGCACCACCTATCAACAGTTTGTGAATGGTAAGGACTCTTTGGTGAAAAATGAAAATCCTTACGTACAAAAAGCGAGTGGTTATAAACAATATGATGTGTTGCAAAAGTTTTTATATCAAACGCATGAAAACGTATCGCATATCTTGAATTTTCAATATTCTACCAGTTCCGATGTGCCGCGGTATGACCGTTTGACCGACCCCAGTGACACGGGTTTGGCGCAAGGCGATTGGACTTATGGACCTCAAAAACGCTTGATGGGTTCCTACATTTTGGCTGTTCAAAATCTTGGTTTTTTCAACAACATGCGGCTCAATATGAACTTTCAAGATGTCGTTGAAAGCCGTCATACACGGGGGTTTGGGAGCGCTAATCGGACAGACCGCCTTGAAAAAGCTAAAATTGCGGGTGCTAATCTTGATTTTCAACGTAAAAAAAACGTGCATGATATCCGCATGGGTTTAGATTTTCAATATGGCACAGTGACCTCAACGGCACAGGCAGTGAATGTAAAAACGGGTGCTATTTCACCGGCTTCGACGCGCTACCCCGATGGCGATAATGTGCAATCGAATATCGCCGCTTATTTCACACATACCTATAAAATAAATGATGAATTGACCTTGAATGATGGTTTGCGGGTAGCCAATACGCATCAAAAATCTACTTTTTTGAGTCAAACCTTTTATAAATTTCCTTTCACTGAAACCCAACAAGCTGTCTTAGGTTGGAGTGGAAATCTGGGTTTGATATTTCAGCCAAAACCTATTTTTAGAGTCTCACTCTTGGGTTCATCGGGCTATCGAGTACCCAATGTAGATGATTTATCGAAGGTTTTTGATACGCAACCCCGCTCTGTTGTGATACCCAATGCCGCCATCAAGCCTGAAAAAACGTATAATTTGGATTTGGGTTTTGCTTTTAATGTGACGGATAAAATGGTTTGGGAAACCTCTTTTTTCACGACAGCTTATAGAGATGCGATTGTGGTGGGCAAATTCCAATACAATGGTCAAGATAGCATTTTATACGATGGGGTGAAAAGTGCGGTTTTAGCGCCTCAAAATAATCAAAAAGCAAGGGTAAAAGGGTTTACAACGAGCTTGAAAGTGTTTATTAGGGGGGGGGTATCTTTAGCAGCTTCTTATAACTATACGCAAGGGAGAGTCATTAATACGGATGGAAAAGAAACCCGACTTGACCATATTCCACCTGCCTTTGGGCGTTTTGCGGTGCGGTATGCCAAAGAGAAATTTGATTCAGAATTTTATGTCAATTTCAATACGTGGAAACGGATAGACGATTATTTATTGAAAGCGGAAGACAATGAACAATACGCCACAAAAGAGGGGATGCCTGCTTGGTGGACGATGAATGTGCGCGCCAGTTATGATTTGCCAAAAGGTTTGAAAATACAAATGGGTGTTGAAAATATTGCGGATATTCAATATCGGGTATTTGCTTCGGGTATTCATGCGGGCGGGCGAAATATATATGGGACGGTGCGCTATAGATTTTAGTCTTCTTTTGTCATTCTTTCAATTCGTTTAGAATGACAAAAGAAAGAGAAAATATGGAAGGGGTCATTTTTTTCACAAATTATGCGAATAATGGCTATTAAAAAAAGGTGCATTAAAATTTGCCTTTTTCAAATTCGTGATAAATATGTCAAGTTTTATAAGACCAAATACATTTTCTTTCGACAAAGAGTAAAATTTTAAAATATAATTCTATCTTTGACACTGTTTTATACCGTGTAAAGAGTATTGTTGAAATTTAAGTTATAACGCATTGATTCTCAATGTTATAACACTAATTTTTTCAAATTTTCTTTAAATAAATAAACAAACTTAAACCCCACCACAATTTTTAACTAATTTATAAATTTTATCAAATCAACAAGAAATGAAAAAAATGTTACTAAAACAGACACTTGTAGCACTATTTACGCTACTTAGTATTGCCGCTTGGGCGCAAGCGAATCTGAAAGGCACTTTGAAAGATGACGCAGGTGAGACCTTAATTGGGGCTTCTGTTGTTGTTGCAGGCTCTACTAAAGGCACTTTGACAGATGCTTCTGGAGCGTATTCCTTAGCACTCAACAAAGGTACTTATCAAATCACCTACTCGTTTGTTGGTTATGAAGCCATTACAAGAACAGTAACGATTGATAACGCAGATGTTACACAAGACATTACGTTAAGTGCAGGTACTACTTTGGGCGAAGTAGTTATCTCAACAGGTAGCCGTTCTGTTCAAAGAACCATTACAGACTCTCCTATTCCAATTGATGTATTGTCTGCAAGTGATTTAAAAAGCACAGGTCAAGGCACTTTCGATAAGGCGTTGCAATACCGTGTGCCGTCTTTCAATGCCGTCAATACGCCTGTCAATGATGCAACTTCGTTACTCGACCCTTACGAAATTCGGAATATGGGACCAAGCCGTACTTTGATATTGATTAACGGCAAGCGTAAGAACACAAGTTCTTTGGTTTATATCCAAACTTCTCCAGGTCGAGGAGAATCGGGTGCGGATATTTCAGCTATACCACAAGATGCTATCAAACGTGTTGAAATTTTGCGGGACGGTGCTTCTGCTCAATATGGTTCGGATGCCATAGCTGGTGTAATGAACATTATTTTGAAAGACCGTCAAGATTATGGTACAGTGTCATTAAACACAGGTATCACGCACAAAGGTGATGGTCAATCTTTAGGTTTTAGCCTTAACAATGGTGCTAATATTGGCGAACGAGGTTTTGTCAATTATACGGTTGCTTTGTCAAATACTGCCTTATCAAACCGCCCTGGTATTGTAGATGCTGCTGCGGAGGCTGACAATGACTTAGGCTTTGGAGCTGATATAAATGTGGTAAAAGCATTTTTGAAAGACCACCCAGATGCAGGTAACGTGAATGGTGCACCAGCAACGGCTTCGGCTAAGTTTTTAGTTAATATGGGTCTTGCAATAAATAAAACAACAGATTTTTACGCCAATGCAGCTTATGTTTATAAAAAAGTAAACAGTTTTGCCAACTATCGTACACCTTATTGGAGAACAACAGATGATGGTTTGTTACACGCAGCAGGTACGCCTTATGTGGGTTATGTGCCTACTTTTGAAGGTGATTTGAATGACTATAATGGTACAATTGGGTTCAAAAATTCAAACGATGCAGGATGGAACACTGATGTAAGTTTTACAGTCGGTGGCAACCGTCAAATTTACACTGTTGCTAACTCTCGTAACCGTGGTCTTGGCAAATTTAGCCCTATTTTGTTCAAGCCAGGTGGCTATGATTTCAGCCATAAAGTAGGCAATATTGATATCACTAAAAACTTAACCGATAACCTTCACTTTGCTATAGGTACAGAATTACGGTCTGAACGCTTTGTCATCATTGCTGGTGATACAGCTTCTTACAAAACTGCCCCTGGTGCTGACTCATTCCCTGGCATTGGCGAAAACAATGCAGGTGAGTTTACTCGTTTCAACTTCGGTGGTTATGTAGATTTAGGCTACGATGTAAGCAAAGAATTCCTTATCAATGCGACTGTTCGTACTGAAAAATATTCAGATGAAAGCGCAGGTAAATCAAACTATGGCAATCAAAGTTCTTTTTACGACAAGGCAAATAATAAAAACTTATTGGCAACTGTTTGGAAATTGAGTAGCCGTTATAAAATTGGTCAAACAGCAGTCATTCGGGCATCTGCTTCAACAGGTTTCCGTGCGCCTTCTTTGCACCAAATCAACCTACAACTCGCTCAAGCGAGTTTCGTACCCGGACAAGGTATCCAAACAAAAGGTATTGTAAACAACCGTTCTGCACAAGCACGTTTATTGGGTGTAGCCGCTTTGAAACCTGAAAAATCTACCAATATCAGCTTGGGTATTGGTTTGAATCCGTCTAAAAATTTCAATGTTACATTAGACTATTACAATATCAAGGTGAAAGACCGTATCATTTTGGGTTCTGAAATTGATGGCTCTGGCTTGAAAGCGGGTTCTCCTTTGAAAGATGTTTTGGATAATAATGGTATTGTAGCCGTTAGTTTTTTTACCAACGCTATCAATACAAAAACTTCAGGTCTTGACTTTGTGACCAATTACCGCAATATTATGTTAGGAAAAGGTAAATTGACGGTCAATTTGGCTGCTAACTACCAAATTGAAAACAAAATAGATGGTGCTATTCAAAATACAGATTTGATTTCAAAAGCGAACAAAAGCGTTTTTGACCCAATTCAAGAAGCATTGTTGCTTACATCACGTCCCAAATACAAAGTTATTTTCGGCGGTGATTGGGCATTGTCTAATGTAACGCTTAGCTTAAACAATACTTTATTTGGGCCAACTACTTTTCATCAAAACGGTATTGATGCTAAGTTAGATACACGCTTTAAGCCAAAAGTCGTTACTGATTTAGGTGCAAGTATCAACTTGTCTAAAACAGTGAATTTTGGTCTAAATGTTCAAAATTTGCTCAATGTAATGCCTGAATGGGAATATATCAACCGTTCTGATAAAAAAGTTGTAGGTGACCAAACTACGGCATCGCTTAAAAATACAACAAACCTTATCACCTTCAACGGTCGTTATTCAAATGTGACGTATGATGGTTCGCATTTCAGCCAATTGGGTTTGACTTTTGCAGCCAATTTGACTGTTAAGTTTTAAGGGTTTATAACTTGAATTAGGATTCATAGGATTTGAAAGGATTAAATAGGATTCGCACACGATGTTTCCCAAGCAATGTCAAAACAATGTGTGAATCCTATTTAATCCTTTCAAATCCTATGAATCCTAATTCAAGTTAAAAAAAATCCTGATTCAAATAAAAAGGCTGCTCGGTATCTATCGAGCAGCCTTTTTTATGCTTTTTACTGAGGGGGTATTAATTGGCATGTCGTTTTTTCATTTCCTCATGGTCAATCCAATTATCGGGATTAAAACTTTCTTCATAAGATTTTAGGATACGTGCTTGATGTTGAGCAGGAATTTCGTCCCACCAATCTTCATCTTGTGAGGCTTCTTTAAGTAGCCTAAACATATTTTTTAGAATAGCTTCGGAATGAATATCGCCTATCATTTGCATTAAGCTACTTTTTAATTCTATAACACTCATGATTAATGATTTTATAATAAATATAAGCCTATTTAATAAAAGGCTATAAGGTACTAAAAAGGTCTTTTAAAAGGGTCTTGACGTGTATCAAAAAAATAAGAAATAATCAAAGTCTTTCCATCAATGCGATAAAACATTTGATAGTGTTTTCCAAAATTGACATACCGAACAGATTTTGTGCCACTTACTTTGGCTCCACTATGAGGTTGTTTTTCCAGCTTATCAATTTTATCATATACGAGTTTTGTAAAATTATGAGCAACTTGAAGAGAGAAGTTATCATGTAGATAAAATGCAATTTTATCGAAAGACCTATCCGCTATTTTTCGCCAAATTACCCTTTTAACCATTTTTCATGCTTTTTTTTCATGTCTTCATGTGAAATCCATTCTTTAGAAGCATGGCTTTCTTCAAAGGCTTGTTCAAGTTCTACGCGTTGTTCGGGCGTATAACGACTCCAAAATGTTGCTGCATCTTCTTCAACATCCTCTTCAAAAATATCATTTGCAGCTTCTACAAAAAGCAACAACTTAGTACGGTCTTTTGCCCGTTCAATCAAACTAATCAAGTAGTCTTTTAATTCAACTTCGTTGTAAGAAGATATTTTCTTAGTTGCGATATTCATTTTAATATTTTTTTACAAATATAAGTTCTTTTTTTCAGCAATAATTAAGGGTATCAATAAGGACGTTTTGCAGGGTCTTGACGTGTATCAAAAAAATTAGAGACATGAAGTGTTCTACCATTCATTCGGTAAAATATCTGATAATGTTTTCCAAAATTCACAAATCTCATGTTCTTAGTATTGGGTACCTTTCGCCCTCTTGTTGGGTGTTTGCCTATTTTTATTATCTGACTATAAGCGTCTAAGAAAAAATTTTCAGCAACTGAATTTGAATGTCCGTGTTCAAGTAAATATTCGATAATGCCATCGAAAACCCTTTGGGCTGTTTGAGTCCAAATTACTTTAACCATTTGTTATATTTTTTCATTACGTCCTCATGGGAAACCCATTTAGAGGGGTCATAACTTTCTTCAAAAGATTTCTCAAGTTCTACACGTTGTTCAGTTGTATAGCGACTCCAAAAAGTAGCCTCATCTTCTACTTCTTCCTCATAAATATCAGTAACAGCTGCGACAACAAGCAAAAGCTGGGCACGGTCTTTAGCCTTTTCAACAAGGCTGTGGATGTATCCCTTCAACTCCAATTCGTTATAAGCTGAAATATTTTTTGCAACGACATTCATTTTATTAATATTTTTTACAAATGTACAGTTTCAATTTGAAAAGTGCAATTGTATTCGGGGAATTTATTAAATGCTTAAAGTAACGATAAAAAATTTAGAAAGGTCTTTTATTTGAATCTTGGCGTGTATCAACAAAATCTACAATAAACAATGTTGAGCCTTTAACACTATAAAACATTTGACGATGCTTGTCAATGTTTATTAAACGAATCGTTTTACCTTTCAAAGATTTACGTCCAATTAAAGGTTGTTTTTCTAACTGTTTAATCTTTTTTTGAATGGCTTCCGCTAAATTGAAGGCTGCTTGGTGAGAAATCTCCGTTTTAAGATAAAATAATATATCGCCTAAATGACGCAAGGCTTTTTGTCGCCATTCTACTCTTTTAACCATAATTCGATTTGTTTTGTAGCTTCCTCATGAGAAATAAGGTTTGACGGGTCGTCACATTCAGCAAGTGCTTCTTCCAGTTCTTTTTGTTGCTGCGGTGAAAGTTCATCCCACCAATCAGGTTCTTGGGTGTAAACAGTTTTTTTAAAAAGATTAATCAATCTTTCCAAAGTTTCTTCATTTTGCACACTGCTTATCATTTCCAATAAGCTGCCTTTTAATTCTAAAACACTCATTATTAATGATTTTAATAATAAATTCAAAATGTTAAGTAGTAATGTTGAAATAAACGCTGTTATTGACTAACCACGTCCTTTAGGGCGTGGGGCGGAAATTAGACTATTTTAAGGCTTTAGCCGGTCATGTAAATGCCAGAAGTTAAGCGGCTAAAGCCTGAAATAA
>JAYUQN010000591.1:0-3541 GCA_043756725.1 Saprospiraceae bacterium | reverse complement strand
GTGCTGCGAAAGGAATCGTAACCGAAATATTTTTTAAGAGCTGTATGCGCCTGTTCGAGATTCATCTTGGGTGATTTATTTTAACAGGCAAATATAGGATTTTTCCAAAGCAATCCTATGGTTAAAACAAAATTGTAGAGTTTTAGTCTCAAATTGTTGTATGGTTTTATTTCTCATTTAAGGCTTCCCCCAATCTATTGAGGGAATAAATCGTCATGAAAATCATAAGCCCCGGAAAAACAACCATCCACCATGCTGAAGGATTATCCCTTGCCACGCTCAACATACTCCCCCAAGTGACTTTTTCAAGGGGTAAGCCTAAGCCAATAAAAGTCAGTACGGCTTCAAGTGAAATGCAATGGGCAATACCAAAAGCAGTGGCAATCAAAACAGGCGTCAAAACATTGGGCAGAGCATGGCGTAAAAGGATGCGGACATGTGAAAACCCCAAAGCCTCAGCAGTTTCCATAAATTCTAAATGCCGAATGCGCATCAATTCGCCGCGCACCAAACGGGCTGTAGTTGTCCAACTTATTAAGCCAATGAAAAAAATGAGACCCAAAATGCTCAAACGCCCCATTGCCGATATCAAACCCAAGAGCCATAAAATGGTCGGTACAGCTTGCAGGATTTCTACTACCCGCATTATCAGCATGTCAAGAGGGAAAAGGATGGGTTTATTGAAAAATGAAATTTTACTAAAAAGGAAATCCCCTAATTTTATCATTAAAAAAACAGTGATAATAAGCAGTAAAATATAATAAAATGGCAATTGTTGCTGAAAAAAAATAGGGATATAGAAAAGTAAAATGCCGAAAAACACCCCCCTCAGTATAAGACCTATTTTTGTGAGTTTGAAACGGTCATTGCCAAAATAGCCCGCTGTCATACCCATTAATAAGCCAATAGATAGCGCAATTGTCATACCGCCAATACCCACTAAAAAAGCTGTACGAGTCCCTGCTATTAATCCTGCCAGCACATCACGCCCCAATCTATCTGTACCCAACCAATGCCTGTAATAAATAGAAGGAACATTTTGCGCATTAAAAGGACTTACAAAACCCCTATTTTGAGCATCCTGTTCATAATAGGCGTATGGAATTAAAGGCGGAAAAAAGTATTCATCTTTTTCTGCAGCAATAAAATCACCCAAGAGGGCTAAAGTCGCTAAAAAGACTAAAACCCACGCAGGCATTAAGGCTGAACGCTTGATTTGCTTTATAAAACGATTCACAATTCTATTTTAATTTTTCAAGGGCATACCAACACTGTTTTCAAATACCACTTTCCAACCCATGCTTTCGGCAAGTGCTCGAATGGCATCAAAGTTTTTAACACCTTGTGTTCTGACCGTATTCATAAAATCACTTTTGAGGGCTTGTGTTCGGATAGTATCAACCGCTTTTTTGTTTAGGCGTGTGTAGTCTTCTGTCGTAAATTGATTAAAAACACCGTTGGCGATGTCGTAGTAGCTTATTTCAGGTTCAATAGCAATGATATTGGGTTCAGGTATATTGGATAAGTGAAGGGTTTTTGTGGCTTGGTCTGCTTCAATTTTCATATTTGATAAATCAAAACCCGCAGATACTTTGGCTTTCACTTTTATCAAAGCCTTTTTAGTAGAGAAAAAAAAGTAATAATCTTTAGTGTCTGTTTCAGTATAAATTTCAGAAAAATAGCCTTCAACGGTCACTAATTTCGTCACGTTTTTGATATGTTCCAACAAAACAAGAGACTCTTCGGTGCGGACAGGATCATTTTTGCTATACCACCATTTTGTAACATATATACCTAAAGCCAGTGCAAATAACAAGCCTAAAATGTATGGATATTTTTGATTGGATTGCATAAAAGGTGAATTGTGATTTCTTATTAAAAGTTTATCATGCAAATATAGAATAAAAAGGCTTTCAAAGTTTCAAAAAATTTTGAAAGTCTGTGTTTAAAAAGATTTTTCATTTAGCCATCGTAATAACCACCCTTATTTGTTCAACTTTTCACCTTGAAAATCAGTTAATTTGCTTTTTAATTAACCTATTATAATGATTGTGAAAGCAGAACCAGTAAATACAGCCCCCCAAACCCGCTTTTTCATAGGCGTTATCTTACTGATATTTGCCAATATTGGTTTCTCTTCGAAAGCGGTTTTAATAAAATTGATGTACCAATATCATGTGGATACTGTATCGGTCATTGCTTTACGGATGTTGCTATCTGTTCCCTTTTTTATTGCCATAGCTATTTGGTTGGCAAGGCGTGAAAACAATGTGAAATTGACATTTCGAGATTGGTTGAAAATTAGCAGTTTAGGTATTTTGAGCTATTATGTGTCGAGTATGCTCGATTTTTTGGGTCTTCAATACCTTACAGCCGCCCTTGAGCGGTTGATACTTTTCACCTATCCCACGATGGTCTTAATTCTGTCGGCTATTTTTTTAAAAAGAAAAATTACCCCCCCTCAGTATCTCGCGCTTATTTTGACATATATCGGTATCGTACTTATTTTCTTTTTTGAAAAAGGCTTAGGAGCACAAAAGAACCTGTGGTTGGGAGCTGCCTTCATTTTTTCATGTGCTTTCACCTATTCTATATATGTTATTGGTACGGGTGAAATTGTGCACCGATTTGGCTCTGTCAAATTCTCTTGCTATGCGATGTTGGCAGCCACAGTCCCTGTTTTAATACAATCTGGTTTTTACAATGGTATGGATATTTTTAATTTTCCTAAAGAAGTCTATGTCTTGTCTGCTTGGTTAGCCATTATTGCGACCATTATCCCCATTTTCCTGATAGTTGAAGGTATTCGCATTGTGGGCGCGAGTAATTCATCCATAATAGGTTTTGTGGGTCCCGTTTCCACAATTGTTATGGGTCATATTTTTTTGAATGAAACAATTACACCGATTCAATTGCTTGGCACAGCAATCGTTCTGATCGGCGTTTTTTTAATTTCATCGAAAGGAAAGGCATAGCGTTAACAGGAAAACAAAAGGGCAACCTCTGCGATGTCTATCTCACTTTAATAATCAATTAGAAGCTATTTCCCATTCGATAAAAGCTAAAATGATGATAATAATGATTTCAATAAAAAAGTATATCAAGCCTAAAACCGTGATTTTTTGATAGAAATAAACCATTAAAGCTGCTGTCAAGCAACAATACAATAAGTTGGCTGTGGCAATAATTTTCATAAAAGGTTGCCAATGCACTGTTTTATTTAAAAAACAAAGAAAAGAATAGAGGGTGAAAATACAAGGAATGACAGCTAAAACATAAAGTACATTTTGCGGCATCCCGAAAGTCTTTTCAAATCGGGCTAAGACTAAACCTAAAAGTATAGCGGATAATAGTGCGCCTAAGCTATCCACTAAAAAGAGCTTTTGGGGCTGTATGTCACTCAATTTTGACAACACGCTCATGTTTTATTGTTGATTAATTCTTTTGTTGCTGTAATTTTTCGTGTGCAATTGTAGAGACGTTGCAGTGCAACGTCTCTACGTGGTTCATTTTAACAAGGTTATTGTAAAAAAAATGCCCA
>JAYUQN010000590.1:0-9906 GCA_043756725.1 Saprospiraceae bacterium | reverse complement strand
TCTACTAAAACAGATTGAGGCGTTCCTCCTTTTCCAAAATCATAGTAACTATATTCCTCTGATTCGAAGAAAGTTTCAAATGATTTGCCGTTATTTTCAAGTAATTGAGTTAAAATTTCTCTAAGATTGTTTATATTCTTAGCTAGATAATTAGCATTAAATACCACACATTTCCGATGATTTGGATTAATTCGAGTAATACTTTCACCTATACTTATTATTCGTTCTGGTAAAGTCTTTTCGTTTTCAATGTGGATATATAAACTATGGTTTAATCCTATTCTTTCAAATTTATCCCATCTAATATCTAAAAAGGTGTCTCTGGTTCCCCCTATTTCCATTTCATTGAAAATTTCTTTAATAATATGAGCAAAATCTCCAGCTTTCGCTGCATATATATACTTAGAACGTCCTTGAATCATCCCTTGATTCAACAATTTAGCCGCATATTCTTTTTCAGGAATCAAGCCCAAATCGTGCATAAAATAGTTCCAAAAACGAGAATAGAGCAAGTGACCGACAGCGTGTTCCGTGCCACCGACATACAAATCCACTTGTTTCCAATAATTCAAAGCCTCTTTTGAAGCAAATTCCGAATCATTGTGGGCATCCATATAGCGGTAAAAATACCAGCTTGAACCCGCCCAACCCGGCATTGTGCTTAATTCATATTCGTAGCCCCCAGCCCCCAAAGGGGGTGTAGTGCCATGCTCGTCTCCCCCTTTGGGGGTCGGGGGGAAGTAACGCCAATCCGTTGCTCTTCCTAATGGTGGTTCACCTGTTTCAGTCGGCAAATATTTTTCAATTTGTGGTAAAATTAACGGTAATTCGCTCTCCTCAATCAAGTACGGCACACCGTCTTTCCAATACGCAGGAACAGGCTCGCCCCAATAGCGTTGTCTTGAAAAAACAGCATTTCTAAGGCGGTATTGGATTTTTCCTTTGCCCAAGCCCCGTTCTTCCAACCACTTGGTCAAGGTTTTTGTGGCTTCGGCATAGTTCATCCCGTTTATCATGCTCGAATTGATGTACTTGCCTTCTTTGGTATTGTCCGCTTGATTTTCCATATTTTGTTGTGCATCCAAAATCGGCACAATGGGCAAATTGAAATGTTTTGCAAAATTCCAATCCCGTTGGTCGCCACTTGGTACAGCCATCACCGCCCCCGTTCCATAACCCGCTAAGACGTAATCGGCTATGTAAATCGGGATGCGTTCACCGTTGAAAGGATTGATGCAATAAGCTCCCGTAAACGCACCCGTCACTTTTTTAGCTTCGGCTTGACGCTCAATATCGCTGCGAGAACTCGCCCAGTGTTGATACTTTTCAACTTCATCCTTTTGGGCTTTGGTGGTGATAGACGCAACCAACTCATGTTCAGGTGCTAAAACCATAAAAGTCACACCATATATAGTATCTACCCGTGTAGTGAAAACTTCAATGGGGATTTCGGGGTCAAGCTCTAAGGCAAATTTTATACTGGCTCCTTGCGAGCGACCAATCCAATTGCGTTGCTGTTCTTTCAAACTGTCCGACCAATCAACGGTATTCAAGCCATTCAATAATTTATCTGCGTAAGCCGTGATGCGCATTGACCATTGTTTCATCAATTTGCGTTCAACGGGGTAGCCGCCACGCTCTGAAACACCGTCTTTTACTTCATCGTTCGATAAAACTGTTCCCAAAGCCGTACACCAATTCACAAAACTTTCTTCGGGAAATGTCAAACGGTATTTCAATAAAAACAATTGTTGCTCTGTGTCACTCATAGTGTTCCAATTTGCTGCCGATACTGAGGGGGTGTCTTCATCGCAAACAGCATTCACTTTTATATTGCCTTCTGTTTTGAAACGCTCCACTAAATCGCTGATTTTCACCGCTTTATCCACATTTTTATCGTAGTAGTGGTTGAAAAGCTGCATGAAAATCCACTGCGTCCATTTATAATAAGCGGGGTCGGAGGTGTGAACCTCACGTGACCAATCGAATGAAAAACCTAAATTATCCAACTGACCTCGGAACGTGGCGATGTTTTTCTCTGTCGTAATGGCAGGATGCGTACCCGTTTGGATGGCATATTGCTCGGCAGGCAAACCAAAAGAATCATAACCCATCGGATTGAGGACATTAAATCCTTTCAGCCTTTTGAAACGGGCATAAATATCCGTAGCGATATACCCCAGCGGATGCCCCACGTGCAAACCTGCCCCCGAAGGATAGGGAAACATATTGAGAATGTAATACTTGGGCTTGTCACCCCCATTTTTTACTTGGTATGTTTTGTGGGTTTCCCAAAACTTTTTCCACTTTTGTTCGATTATATTTGGATTGAATTCCATACTGTCAATTGCTTTATTTTAAAAAGAGCGCAAAATTAAGGTTTTTACGCTAAAAAAACAGAGAAAGTTTGAAATTGGAAGGTTTTTTAGTTTTCACACGAATTTCACTAATGTTTACACGAATTTCACTAATTTAGATGTTGACGGTCAACATCTAAACAACATCTAAATTAGTGAAATTCGTGTAAACATTCGTGAAATTCGTGTGAAAATTTTAAAACCGACACAAATGCCCATTCTTTTTCAACCATTTTTCTTTTTCAGCATAATTGGGCATGGCAGCTTCTACGATATTCCAAAATCTATCGGAATGATTGAGTTCTATCAGGTGGGCGAGTTCGTGGATGATGACATAATCTTGCACATCGTCGGGCGCAAAAAACAAGCGGGTACTGAAATTGAGATTACCCGTTGAGGAGCAACTGCCCCAATTGGAGTGGTTGTACTTGAAATTGATGGATTTGATAGGCTTTTTGAAAAACTGGTGGTTGATTTCAAGCACCCGCCTTGAAAATTCGGCTGAAAAATCCTTTGCCACTATTCGGCTTAACAACTTTGAAACGACTCCATCTTTATTTCCATCTCCCAGACTGATATGAATGACTTTATTTCTGTCCAATTTAGCAGCATGGGTTTTTCTATCTTCCGTTTCAATTTTCAAATAATAGGTTCTGTTGCCCACAGGCACGGCATCACCATCATTGTATACTTTAAGATCGTAACGGTTTAGGAGTTGCGGTTTTTTTTCTGTGCGTTTTTCAAGGGAAGTACGTATATCATTGAGGATTTTAGTATCCATATCAACATCTTTCAGAAGCGGAAGGCGTACCAATAAGCGTCCTTTGGCAAAGGAATAACGCCAACTCTGTCGCTTTTCACGATGAATTTCAACGGGCATATCTTGTCCATTAATCTGCCAAGTTGTTTGTTCTATGACAGATTTGAAGCGTTTTATCCCCCCCTCAGTATTTTTGCGTTTTAGAGGTGTTTTTTTAGGCTTTTTGGGAGAAGGATTTTCGTTGAAAAGGTTATTTAAGAAATTGAATAGCATTTAAAATGAGTATTGAGTAAATAGTAGTGAGTAGTGAGAATAGGTTTTAAAACTTAGACTAAAATTTTTAAAGCTATGTATTGGCATATCAAACCAAGCGCAAAACCTGCATACAATTCTATGGGCGTATGCGCTCTCAAAAAAAGTCTTGACGAGCCGACTACACCTGCCAAAAGCAAACAAAGAATGAGGATAAAATTAATGCTTATTTCACTTGCCCCGATAAATGGAATATGGAGGGTGAAAGAGCCATAACTATAAAGCCACATAATGATTAAGACCATGCCTATCAATCCACCCATTCCAGCTGCATGAAGGCTGATTTTAAAAAATAAATTGATTAAAAAACAAATAAATAAACCCATTGTTGTGCCTAAAACGGCAATGAGGAAGGCAGTGGGAATATTAGAATCTTCCAACACCGACCTGAAAACCCATAAATAAAAAACGCCTGTGGCTATAAAGGGACCAATGCGGTCTTGTTTGTCCGTCATTTCGATGCTGCTGATGAGTTTCAACCGCCTCATCATAAATATAGCAAAAGCGGGGATTAGGAAAGTGGAAAATAACACGGTCAAAATAAGTCTAATGCTGCCTTTATCACTTACACTGTTGACCCCAAATAAGTAGGGATTAACTATCAACAATAGAATGAGCATGTAGGTTAAAACCAACAAGGGATGAAAAACAACAGATATGATTTTAGCAGTAAGGCGCATGATTTGTTTCGAATTCAAGTTTCAAAAAGCCAAAGTTAGGAAAGTCTTTGGATTTTGACTAAAAAAAAGGTTCACGAAACAGATTAATGTTTCGCAAACCGTATATCAACCCCGTATAAATTGGCAATTAGTTAGGTAGTTGGTTGGTTGGTTGGTTGGTTTCCACTAACTAACCAACTATCAAAGCCCATATTTCACTTTTGTAATTTTTATTTCTACGCGACGATTTAATTGGCGTGTATCTTCAGCTTTGTTATCATTGATGGGGCGTGACCCACCATACCCTTTAATTTCAATGCGTTTAGGGTTTATTTTACTGCGTACCAGGAATTTTTTCACTTCACTGGCACGGTCTTCCGATAATTTTAAAAGTGTTTCAGGTGTACCATTGTTGTCTGTATGCCCTTCGATACGTATATGTATTTCAGGAAATTTTCTTAAGACATCTGCTAAATAGTCCAATTCAGTATAAGAATCTTTTTGAATAATAGGCGTCGAGCGTTTGAAATAAATAGGGTTCAGTGAAATATTAACATTTTCAGCTACGGAATCTACAGTCAAAATAATCTCTTGAGGCTTATTGTAAAATACATTTTTATCATAATTAACGACAATTTCATGATTGATATAGCCTGGCTTGTGGGCTGTCAATTTGACAGGTTGCCCTTGTTTTACCTTAATTAAAAAATAGCCTTCTATGGTTTCTAAATATTTTTCATAATAAGGGGAATCAGTTGACCCATATAAAACGCGTCCATCGACAGGTTTTCCTGTTTGGGCATTAATGATTTTACCTTTCACCAGCACTTCTTGCGGCATATTCGGTGCAATTTTCACCCGATAGATATCGCTTGAGCCATCTCGTTTAGATGAAAAATATAAATAACCCGTTGCTGTGTTGAAATAAGGCTGACTTTCATCTGCCATTGTATTTATGGTATTAACAAACCGCCGAGGGGGTGACCAATTTTCCCAAGTATCGTCCAAGCGAATAATATAAAACAAATCCAAGCCACCTACTGAGGGGGAGCGATTGGAAGCGAAAAATAGTTCTCTTCCGTCGGCAGAAAGGTGTGGCGTTACCTCCCTCTGCGAACTATTGACTTTGGCTCCTAAGTTTTTAGGCACCGACCAATGATTATCCCCTTTTTTAAAGGAAATATACAAGTCATTATCCCCGTAACTATCTGATTTTGGTAACGACATAATCAAAACATTTCCATCACTGCTCATCGTCAAACTGATAGCAGAACTGACCACATCATAATTATCAATCTGCATCGGTTGCGGGTCGCTCCAAGTGCCATCTGGTCTGTGTTTCACAATAGAAAAACCTTTGTTCATGCCACCCTCTTTTGAAAACTGATTGACCACCACGTAGGCATCTGATTCAGGTGTTAAAGAGCAAATACTATTTGGCAAAGCATTATTCAAAGGTGCAGGTGGGTGTACGAGATGATCAAGATGCTCATTCACAGTTTCAGCATACCAAATATCTTGGTTGAAATCAGACAAAATTGGGTCTGAAATTGGGCGACCCGCGATTTCAGAATAAATACTTTTCAAGTGAAAAAGCAGATCTCGATAAGTCATATCTTTTGATACATCCTTACCGTCTATCCAGACAGTTCTATCGAAATCGTAGCTACCACAACGGGTAAAATTAAGCGTTTGACCATCAATGCTGATAACAGGCGTGATTTCGTCGAATTCGGATGTATTTATTTTGCTATGTAGTTTTTCTACCACATACTGCTGTTGAGCTAACAGATTTGTTAATAGAAAAAATGAAAGTGAAAGCGTTAGTATGTTTCTCGTTTTATGAGTCATGATAAAGGTATATTTTTGATTCGTATGCAAAATTAGTGTAATTCATCATATCAGTACGCAAAATATCTAATTTAGTTGGTAGTTTTAAGAACTTTAACAAATAGAAATAAGACATATAAATAATGAACAATGGAAAACGGACAATGAAGAAGATACTTCATTGTCCGTTTTCCAATGTCCAATGTCCAATGTGCGATGTTTATTGTTGGTCGTCTCGTCCCAATTTATCCCCCCTCAGTATTCTGAACCTTTTTCGGGCTTCTACGGCTAACGTGCTGCCTGAAAAATCATTGAACAATTTTTCATATAGTTCTTTTGCTTTATTTTTATCTTTTAAAGGACCTTCGTACAAAGCTGCCATTTCAAAAAGAGCGTTATCGGCTCTTATATCATCTTTATAGTTAGCCACTATTTTTTCATAAGCCTCAATGGCTTTGTCATATTGACGGAGTTTTCTAAAAACTTGTGCTTTTAGATAATAGATATCATCTTCTAAAGTATGGTCTGGAAAAGCTTTTCTAAGAGAATCTAATTTCACAAAAGCTTCTGGAAAACGATTTTGAAAAACCAATAATTCTGCCTGAGCATAATAAGCCAAAGCTTCTGTTGTGGAATCTAAGCCCGTATTTTCCATAATAAAAACATCCATATCAATGGCATCATTGGAAATGAGCTTAGAAGTAGAGGCTTTCAAAACATTGAATTGGGCTTTTGCCCATTCAAAATCGCCAAAAAAATAGGAGAGTTTGGCATTTTTGAATCGGGCTTCATGCCCTAAGGCATCGTCTTTATAGAGCTTATCTACTTGCGAATAGAGCAAAGTAGCTTCCCAACGCTCACCTTTTATCAGGTTGAAATCACCGAGACTGATTTTTGCTTGCGATTGCACTTTTTTGTCAATCATGGGGTAATTAATCAAATCTTCTAATAAAGTTATGGCTTTATCGAGGTCTTGTAGGTAAAACGCTTCAAGATCCGCTAATTCTGCAATAATTGTAGCCGTGCGGTTATTACGCCCGACTTCTTCGAGAAAAGATTCATATTCATGTTCCACTTCACGCAATTCTTCTTTTGTAAAAGCATAACCTTCCGTCAATTTCTTTCTTTTACACGCCAAAAGGTTGCGTTTAGCTTCTATGAAAAACGGGCTTCCTTTGCCTTTTTCAGTGATAATATAACTGTAACCTTCCAAAGCAGCATCATAATCTCTATCATTTTCAGCGATTAACGCCAAATTGAAAACACGGTTGCCGTCTTCCTCATTCAGCCTATCTACCGATTTTAATTGGCGAAAAGCATTTTTATAGTCTTTTTTCTGTAAAAACAACCATGACAACAGCTCGGGATAAATAGTTGCTTTAGGCTCGTCTTGAATGCGGGCATACAATTGTGTTTGCAATTCCTGCCGTTCTTCATCGCCCGTAGCATAGCGTAAAAGCATGGCTTCTACCGAGGGGAGGTAAGCGGGGTTATCTTGCAAAGCATTGAGATAAGATTCAATCATTTTATTGACTTCATCCTTGCGGCGATACAATTCGGCAAGGTTGAAAGCAAACATGTTTTTATTTTTCATCAATTGACCGCCACGTTCATACGTCTGCAATGCCAAATCATAGCGTTGCAAAGCGTTGAAATTCATAGCGAGATTGTCAATAATGAAACGGTCTGAGGGCAGTTTATCAATCGCCTTTTTAAATTGCTCTGCGCCTTTTACGTCTTGTCCTTGTTTTTCAAAGAGTTTGCCGTAATGCACATAAAGCATAACTTTACTCGGTTCTTTTTTGATTTGCTTTAAAATGACTTTTTCAGCTTCTTCAAAACGGCTCAAATCCATCAAACAAGAGACGTAACGCTCGAAGTAGTAATCCCCCGCATTTTGTTGATAAAGTTTTTCATAAATGACAGCCGCTTTTTCCAATTCACCGTTTTGGAAATAATAATCGGCAAGACGGGCATCGTTGTTTTGAGCTTGTGCCAGCATCGGTAAAACAAACAGGAATATCGCAAGGAGTTTTTTCATCTATTTTGTGTGCAACACTAAGGGTAACTTAATCGTTTTTAATTCGGTATAAAAATAATATACTACATTTCAAGATTCAAAAATAACGCCTTTTTTTATTAAAAGTTGTTAAAATGTAAACGCATTAAATATATGATTGAAAAAGTTATAAATTTGTCAAAAAATTAGTTTCATAATTTCAAAAAAAAGATTTGACCGATGATAAGAATGTTGTTAAAATTGGGGCTACTTGCCGTTGTTTGTATCATTATTTACAATTTCTTTTTCGGCTCTGCTGATGAAAAAGCCACGTCAAAACGCATTTTCAAAGGCGTAGGTTCTGTTTTTACAGAAGTGCGCGGCTTAGTGCGCTCTGAAAAAGAAAAATTAGCAGATGGCAAATATGATGTCGTTTTAGGTAAGATGCAAGACGTATTAGGAAAACTCAAATCGCATGCTGCTGAAACCAATGACCCTAATTTGCAACGACAGGTTGCACAATTGGAGCAACGTAAAGAAGCTATTGAACATCAATCTCAAGCTGTAAAATCAGATACGGGTTTTCAAAAAGCGGCAGATAAAATCAAGAAAGCGAATGAAACCACCAAACAAGTAGAATCATTGATGAATGATATACAAAATTTGGTCAATTCAGTAGCGACACCTGCCGAACAATGATTTCAGAAATGTAAAAAAGGCATTGAATACCCCCTCAGTATTCAATGCCTTTTTTGCGTGTAACGGACTGTATCTCAATTTATATTTCCTCCTCATAAGGGTTTGTGCCTTCTTTTTTGGCTTTACTTTGCAAACTCAATTGGATGATATAACCTGCTAATAATCCTATACCCCCAAATATAAAAATAGAGCCTGCTAAAATAGTACCACCTGTTGTATGATAAAATACGCCTTTGAGTATGCTACCAATAAACAGACCCAAACCAATGCCTATAGCTGTACAAGCAATACGCACATGTCGATAAGGGTCGTAGCGTCTGCGCAAAGCACTTTTCATCTCTGAGGGATTCATGCCGCGTTCTATCATCGACATGCGTTCCGCATTTTCATAGCGGCGTAAAAAAATAATCATCGTAAATGCGCCCAATATCGCAATTATGGGAATCATAACACCTAATACTGCAGTATTCATAATTTATTTATATTTTAATGTTAAAAATTTTTGTTATTGAAAAATCGTATATCTCTAAGACAAGACTTATGAAAAGCAGGTTACAGGGTTATTTATTTTTTTTCAACAACAGCCAATAAATAAGTTTTCTTAAACTGCAATGGATTTTCACCCACCACCTTTTTAAAAATACGATTGAAATAAGAGAGGCTTTCAAAACCACACGCAAAACAAACTTCTGTTACTGTATTGTCTAAAAGTAAAAGTTTTTTTGCTTGATTGATACGATATTGGTTCACAAATTCGGTGAAAGTCATCAAGGTTATTTTTTTGAAATATCGACAAAAAGCGGCGCAAGTCAAGTGCGTCAATTGAGCCATTTGTAAAATATCTATTTTTTCATGATAGTGTTCTTCTATGTAGGCAACAACGCTTTTTAGGCGTTGTTGTTCTTTCAATTTGTACTGTCCTTCAATGGGTTTAGCGTTGATAACAACTAAATCGGACGAAGTAGCCATGTCTTGAAAAATAGTCAGCATTTCAATTAATTGCTCAAAATGCGGCAACTCTTGAAGCTTTTTCAATCTTTCACCTATTCGTTTTTTGGTTTCACCCGTGAAATAAACACCTTTTTTCACAGTTTCAAAGAGTGTACTTATTTGTGAAAGTTCGGGCACAAGCGCAAAGGCTTTTGATAAAAAATCCTCCCGCATCTGTATCACGACTTTTTCGTAGGGCGTTTTGATGCCATAATCAAAATTAAGATGCGGAATATAAGGACCTATAAAAACCAAATCAGTTTGTTCAAATCGGGAGATATGCTCGCCAATATGCCGTGT
>JAYUQN010000589.1:0-3546 GCA_043756725.1 Saprospiraceae bacterium | reverse complement strand
TTCAAAGTATTTGCGCCTGTCCAAAGTATTTCACCGTTCGGTAAAACGATTTCAAGGTTTAAAACATAGTCACGGGTCACGCCATATTTCACACATCTCGGTCCGCCTGCGTTTGTGGCGATATTGCCGCCGATGAAAGAATAACCCCTTCCTGCGGGGTCGGGCGGGTAAAATAAGCCTTGTTCTTTCAAAATATTCTGCAAATGCTCTGTGATAATGGCAGGTTCCACTGTCACTTGATAATTATCTGCATCAATATTGAGGATTTTATCAAACCGCTCCATTGAAAGCGCCACGCCGCCTAAAACCGCTAAGGCAGCACCCGACAAACCACTTCTTGCGCCTTGCACGGTAACAGGGATTCGATGCTGATTACACAGTTTCATCACTTGGGATACCCCCTCAGTATCAGAGGGTTTTACAACCACTTCGGGCGGAAAATGGAGTTCGTCGGAGAAGTCGGTGGCGTGTTTTTCAAGGGTTTCGGCTTGGGTAAATACGGCGTTTTCACCGAGAGCCGCTATAAGTTTTTTTATGAAAAGAGGAGTGATTTTATTGAAATTGTATGTCATTTTGTTTTAATTTTTAAAAAAAATCGTGACTGTTTAGCCGTATCACGGACTTCAGTCCGTGAATGTTTAATTCCGTCATTCGGTGTTCACGGACTGAAGTCCGTGCTACGAATTATTTATAACTATAATGTCCCGTAATGGTATAAGCAAAAAGGCAATCTGCCAACTCTTGCCCACGCCCAATATTATGAACAATTAAATACCGTTTTTTATCTGCTGATTTTTTATGGGTCACTATGCCGATATGCGTTAAGTTGCCTTCTAAATTCCACGTTACGATATCGCTGGGTTGATAATCTTGCGGATTGTTAGAAATAGTCTTTATTTCACCTTTCCTTGAAAAAAAGGTCATCAAATTGGGTACTCTGCGGTGGTCAATATTGGTATCTGTCTTTTTTAAGCCCCATTTTTTGGGATATAGGTTGAAATTTTTTACCATATCTTCATGCACTTCTTTTTGTAAATCGATACCCACTTTTCGGTAGGTTCGTATGACGACATCGGTGCAAACGCCTTTGTCGGGTGGCACATCGCCGTTGGGGTATTTTATACTGAAATAGGTGGGGTCGTAAACAACGGGGTCTTGTGTGAGGCTTAAAGCAGCTTCTGAAATTTTCAACGCAAAACTCGATAGATTGGGGACACTATCTAATACCTCTGCGATTTCACTATTTACGGAAATAGCGATTTGACGTGGGCTTTGACCATTGCGACAGGCGGTCGTCAATATCAAAAAAGGTATTATGAAATGAGTTATGACGTGCATTTGTTTTCGTTTGTTTTTTACATAAGATGTTATTTTAAAACTTAAAAATAAGAAACCCTTTTTAAAATCCGAGTAAGATATGCTTTTCTGTGAAAATAACGCGTCAAAAAAAATTTGTCTCTTTAATAATTTTAGCGTTAAATTTTTTCACCTCTAAAAAATCTATATATGAACCCAAAATATCTAAAAATCCGTAGATAAATTTTGTTTAATTTACGCCTTTTAATAATCCATTTTAAACGCTATTTCTTCACCTTAAAATATTTTTTTTATGCTTAGTATTTTCATCATGATAGGTGTTGCTATGAGCTTTGCTCGATTGGCACATGATAAAGACCGCAACCGCTATGTGTGGGGTGCTATTGGGGTTGTTAGCTATTTTGTGGCACAATTAATTGCAGGTATGGTCATTGGTTTGACAAAACCCGAATTGCTACAGAATAGAGGGTCTCTCAGCATTATCAGTATTGTTGCTGGTCTTATAGGGGTTGGTATCGCATTTTTTATTTTGAAAAGGATGCCAAACCCGACAGAGGCATTGGCTGCTGGTAACGATTTGTTGGACACCAAGATTGATTAAAAAAAAGGATTGTTCGTTTTGATAGGCGTACAATCCTTTTTTTTTTATGAAAATACTGAGGGGGGTAAAAATTTAAATATCTTGTTATACATTTGCCCAAACAAGCATTTTGAATTTTTAACGACATAAAAAACATACCAATATGAGCAAAAAACCTCCCGCTATTGATTTTGACAATAACTGGAAAGAAGTTATTGAAAAACATGTTGAAAAAGCTGTCCTTTTCTTTTTACCTAATTTACACCCACAAGTAGATTGGACACGCTCGCCCATTTTTTTAGAACAGGAAATGCGCAATATTAGGCGTAAAACCTTGAAAGGGCGAAAAAAAATCATGGATAAACTCATTAAAGTCTGGTTGAAAACAGGTGAAGAACGCTGGATTTTGATTCATATTGAAATTGAATCGTCTGACAGCGCTGAGTTTAATGGGCGCATGTTTACCTATTTTTCAAGAGCGTATGACAAATATCATGTCATGATTGTTGCTCTTGCCTTACTTGTCGGTGAAAAGCCGCCACCTTCGTACAACAAATTTGAAATGCAGGAATTTGGAACACATATTCTTTATGCCTACAATGCGTATGTGGTAGGCGACCAAAATGAAAAAGACTTATTGGCATTGGCATCTACCAATATCTTTGCCTTATTCATCTTAGCCAACTTTTACACTATACGGACGAAAGATGATATGCAAAGGCGGTTAGAAATGAAGAAAAAAATGTACGAATTGGCAATTGAACGCAAAATTCCTTCAGAAGATATGGATAATTTGATTATTTTTGTATTTCAAATTATGGCATTACCTCTCCAAGAAGAGACAGATTTCAAAAATTTTTATGAACAAAAAGAAAAAAAGCGAGATATGACAGAAGCAGCTTATCAAAAAAGAAAAATGCAAACCCGAAAAGAAATCGCCAATATGATGACAAAAGGGGTTTATGGTATGTATGTTGATGATATGGTTGAACAGATAAAAGAGAAAGACAATAGTCTGAAGGAGAAAGACAATAGTCTGAAAGAAAAAGACAATAGTCTGAAAGAAAAAGATGAGACGCTTCACCGCCTTATACAATATCTTTATGCAACAGAAAAAAAATCTGTTGAAGCTATTGCTGTCTTAACAAAAATGCCTGTGGATACGATCAGAACGATTGTCGCTGCTTATAATAATGAAAAAAAATAGTGTAATATAAAAGAAAAAAAATGCCCGAATCTGTCATCAGGTTGGGGCATTTTTTTATCACCGCATTAAAGTGACATCTCCCTTAAAAAATAGAATCTCATCATTGTCAAAAATAACTTCTAAATAATAAACAAAAACATCAGGTTTTAGGGCATTTCCTTTGAAACGCCCATCCCAACCCAAAGTCGGTTGATTGGGTTCAAAATCTTTGTTTTCATAAACCATTTCGCCCCATCTCGTGAAAATACGCATGAGTTGTATGCGCTTGGCGTTGCGGGTGTAAGGCATGAAAAAATCGTTTGAGGCATCATCATTCGGGCTGAAAACATTGGGGATATAGATTTTATGATTTTTTTCAACTTGAATTTTTATCGTTGCATAATTCTGACAACCTTCTGGAGTTTGCACTGTCAAGCGATACAATATATCGTTTTTCGGTTTG
>JAYUQN010000588.1:0-3548 GCA_043756725.1 Saprospiraceae bacterium | reverse complement strand
TAAAATCATCGAATTTTTCATCAACTTGTAACAAAGCAACCACCTTGCCTTCTCTGTTTTTTATAGGCTCAAAAGCCGATAACCAATGTCCAAACTCGTCTCTATAAATATCTGAAGTGCCACCAATAATTCTATTCTCTATCAAATACTGAGGGGGGGTAGCGTACTCATGCCTGTAATAAGGCTCATCTGATGAAGTCACTGCAAATAAAAATTTTTGGCTTGATTCTTCATAAACCACCGTATAAATAGGGCTTTTTAATTGACAAGCCTCATAGTTTTTCTTTAAAATAGCATGAATTTTAGCATAAATACTATCTGCGTTTTTATTTTTAATAGCATTTTTATTTTTGTGATAATGCGTCATTTGGGCGTGTTCGTCACCGTTAATATCTAAAGAAATGCTTTTTGCAAGACTGTGTAAGCGTTGAACAGTCAAGTCACGCACTGTATGTAACGTTGAAAAATAATCTTGAGCAATAAAATACGCAGTAAGACTTGTGAAAGCAATCAAAACGAAAGCAAATACACGCCGAGCAGGTGATTTTAAATGTATTAAAAGCATTAAAATTGGCTTATAAATGTGTGAACATGTGAAATAATCCTATCCCCTATAATATATCAAATTTTGTACCCATCATAAAAACTAAAAAAAATGCAACATAGAAATATATTTCAAGAACACAAATATTATGGATTTATACAATTCTTATCCTCTACCTTATTCTTAAAATCATATTGATTAAACAAAGACACATCGGCATTGACCATTAAATTAAAACTTTCTACCTCTACGATTTTACCGTTTTTCAATTGAAAACCCTTGACCATATCGTATTGTTGGGTCGGCAAATACAACGTTTTAAGCGGATTTGTAGCTGTTAAAACGGATAAACAAAGGTTTCTTGACCCAATGCGGTGATTGGTTATGCCTGATTTGCTATCTAAAAGGATTAATTGATTATTTTCAACACGCCCTATTTTCAAAATGCCGCCAATATGTGGCGTTTGTATCCAAGCGATTTCTATGGTTCCATCATTGTCCAAATCGTCAATAGCGGCAATATTCAACCAACGGCTGGATGAGCCGATATAACCGCTCGTCAAATACGGCTGCAATTTACCATCTATGATTTTATAAACAGCCACACTGCCACCACCTGTTATACTGGATTGTATGGTGATAAATTCCAATGCGCCGTCTTTATCCACATCTGCCAAACGGGGTTGGAGGTCTTCAAAAACATAATTATCCTCTAATTTGTAGTGAAATTCTTTACCTTTTACCGTTACTAATAAACCACCGCCTTCTATTTGGTCGCCCAAAATGCCGTGTGGATAGCGGGTTGTGGGGTGTGTATAGCGAGCCGTTACTTGCTTGGCATCATCTTTAGCGATTAAATTCTCGGGCAGATATGTGTAGGTATTTGTCGTAGGTATTTCTACTTCTGGTTGTTTTTCAATAGGTTGCGTTTTGGTGCAACTGCTCAAAAAGAGCATTATAATAATAAATTGAATTGAATTTTTCATGTAAAATTTTATTATAAAAGAGAAAATACTGTCCACAGGACTCCTTACGGAGAGGGGGGCAATTTTTGAATAAAGGTGAAATATAATTATCACATTTCTGTTCCAATACCTACCCCCTCTCCGTAAGGAGTCCTGTGGACAGTATTTTCATACTATTTCACTTTTAAAATTCTATCCGTTCTGAAAAAAGAACTGTCTTTATTCCAATACCATTTTTTAGTTTTAGGCATTAAAACACCTTTCACTTTTGTATAATCTTCGAGGTAAATATACTCGCCATTCGTGGTTTTGTCTTTTACATAAAATTGATACCCCCTCAGTATAAATGATTGATTATCAACGAAAAAATGCCATGTTTCATTTTCGTTGATAGGCTCATATTGGATGGTTAGTTTATAACAGGGTATGCCATTGAAAGTCTCGATTGTATAGTCTTTGGAGAGTAAAGCAGTGTCATTTTGCAAACGCATGGGCAACAGCAAAAGGTATTCATAGACCTCTTTCAGATACTGCGTTCTGGTTTGGGTGAGATCATATTTTTTAATATTGGCTTCTGAAATATCAGAGGAGTTGTTGAATACAACGGCGAATGTGTTGCCTTTAAAACCTTGTGAATAATTCAAAGTATCCGTTTTGACCCGATAAGTAAAATGTTTTTTAGGTACATTCAAGGCGATAGTGAAAAACCTATCCGCTTGTTTTTCCCTAACGATGCTCATATCAAACGCGGTTTTTAGTTTTTGCCAACGCCCACGAGGGTCATGTATTTTGATGGATTTTTGTAAAATGTGATAAGCCGTTTGCTGCGCTTGGGCTATTGTTGCGAAGGTTATCAAGAAGTAAAAGATTAGTTTTTTCAGCATTTCAAACCGTTTTTTAATGAAAAATCCCCTCAATATTTTGAAAATACTGAGGGGGTATTGCAAGACAAATATATTTTAAAAATATCATATTAATATCTCATTAATCGTCATCATCATCATCGCCTTTACGTTTTTTCTTGGCTTTAAAATACGTACTTTTTCCCGTTTGACGAGGTGCCCATATCGTAAAATAGCGACTTTGGTTTACAGCCGATAGTCCTTCCGCAACCAACTCTGGGCGCATCAAAGTATAATGTTCCTTTATAATATTTGGACCCGATGTATTGAAATACCGCATGAAATGACTTTTATTTTAGGCAAAGTTAGTGTTTTTATTGACTAATACGGTTATAAAGCCGTGGAGATTGTCCTCTTTGGGTTTATTTTTTAACGTTATATTGAAAGAGAAAATAGAATTTGTGATGCTTTTGTGAAACTTATAGTTGATTTTTGTGTCTGTAAAATCAATCAACACATTTATTGCACATGAGAAAAAACACTTTTTTACTTTTTTTACTCTTAAATATGGGTATAAAAAAAGCGGATGCTCAAAATGATACCGATAAAATACTCGGTAAATGGATAAACGCTGCCAACGATATGAAAGTTGAAGTGTATAAAAACAACGAACGTTATGAGGCAAAAGTGATATGGTTTTTGTGTGACCCCGGATATATTATGTCTGATTTTCATGATAAAAAAAATCCTAATAAAGCCCTTTGTAGTCGTCCGTGGTTGGGTATGAATGTCTTGGAAGGTTTGCAATTTAAAAAGAAAAATGAGTGGAACAATGGTAAAATTTATGACCCCAATTCGGGGCATACCTATAGTTCTGTCTGCCATTTAGAAGGCGATAATACGCTCAAAGTGCGGGGTTATTGGCTGTATGAATGGATGGGAAAAAGTTTAACTTTCTATCGTGTAAATAATTAAAACAATCTCAAACATCTCTACACTGATATTTGACGTTTAGTATAATATGAAAAATATAATACTTACCCTTTTAATATACCTTCCCTTTTGTCTTATTGGTCAAAATAAAACACTAAGTGGTTCTATCAAAGATGCTCAAAATGGTGAAGTTTTGATAGGTGCATCGGTCTATTTATCCGAACTGAAACGCGGCACGACCACCAATGAATATGGTTTTTATTC
>JAYUQN010000587.1:0-3551 GCA_043756725.1 Saprospiraceae bacterium | reverse complement strand
CGACTAAATTTTCATTGCCATCTTGTAAATTAGAGCATTCTCTTTTCACTCTATCCCAGGGCCATGAGCCATCGCTGCCTTGATGGTCGGTATCGCCTCTGCGCTTTTGGTCTTCGCCATGTTTTTTAGCAGCAATATATACACATTGCAAGGGTTGCAAAGTAGATAAACGCGGTGTTCTTTTTAACTCATTAATCAACTCTTGGGATGTTGAAATGGAATTACCCATATCTCCCGTTGTTCTTAAATGATTAATATATTCATTGATATAAGAAATATAACCTTCTGGATTACCCCGCACTAAGTTGATCTCTCTCACCATATCCAATTCTTCATTTGTCATAGACGTATTGGAAGACATTGGAACAGCGGCAGGTTGTGGTTTAATGGGCGGATTTTCAGCTGGTTTAGGAGCAGGGGCTTTGGTTCTAACTTCAGGATTGCTATCCTCAAAAGTGGGTGAAGGTATAGATTTGAGACGAGAAGATTGGTTATTATCTTTTGGTATGTCCTCGCGAACAGGAGGCCTCGGGGTATAAGCATTTTCATCAAAGGCATAATCTGCACCCCGCATTTGGCGTCGGTCTTCAAGCATCAACCTTTGCCCTGCTGCTAAACGAGTGTTGTCTCTAAAATTATTCATCATCATGATTTCACCCATGCTCAGCTCATAAATTCTACTAATAGATTCAAGGGTTTCATTGTGAGAAACGATATGAAAAAAGGGTAAATAAGGTGATTTTCTGAAATAGGCAAAATTAGGAGTTCCAGTAGCATTGACAGCAGGTCGTTGTGAATAAGTATTGGGAGTCGGCGGCAGCCTTGTTTCATCAAATTCCTCTTCGGGTGAATAGTCAATAGATTTCGAGGAAACTATGGGTGTATTATAAATTTTAGGTGTATTGTCATAAGCTACATTTTCAGCCACTTTGAGTTCTACACATGTTTGTAAAATATTGTCATAGCTAAGATTATTCCATTGACGGACTTGTTCAATGGATAACCTATATCTTTTTGCAATACTGTACAAGGTTTCACCACTTTGAACAATGTGAATGCCTCGGATTTGAGAAGGCGGGCAAGGAGATTGTGCCACTATAGTTGTATAAAACAATGCATATAGCATCGTGAAGGTAATTTTTCTCATTTAACTGTAAGCTTTTTGATGTGATAAAATATTATAAAATCATCTAGTCTGTAAAAATAAGGGATTTTTTAGACTTTTGAAATTTTATAATTAAAAAAACATCATCCCTTACATCAAAGTAGCTTAATTTTTACCCCCCTTTCCGTTCGGTTGTTTTTCCTTTGCGCGTTTCGCCCTTTGCATAGGATTTTCATTGCTATTTTCACCTCTACGATTACCCGCGCCTTGTTTGAAAATTTCAAACCGATTCAACTGTGGCTTTGCAGGGAAATAGTTATTTTCAGTATCCACATCTACAGTTTCGAGATAAGGGTCAAGGGTTACTTGTTTCACCTCTTTTAGGGACTTAAAAACTTTGGTTACTTTTTTATCGCCCATACGCCAAATTTCAGCAGGGATATTGTGATAGTCTTTTGTTCCATCGGCATATTGCAATTCAACGACAATAGGAGAAAGCAACTCTCCTTTCATTTCAAAAGTAATTTCATAGAAATTCATACCATTACTTTTTTCAAACACAGCTTTATCCTCTTTGCTTAGTGAAGCTATATATTTCTGATATTCTTCTTTGTCTAAAATGGACACTTCAAATTGATCGTCTGTGGAATAAAAGTCTTTTAAGTTAGGATCTTTTTCATCGGCTGTTTTAGCAATCTCCTTTTCATTACGAATGCTGCTAATACCTCGAGGTTTTGATTTGCTTTCTTCTTTTTTAGCTGCAAATTCTTTTTCAGGATTTTTAGTATCCAATCTGAAATATTTCACATTATCAATCGCAATGTCTACATTATCAGTTGTATAAAACCAACCGCGCCAAAACCAATCGAGGTCAATGCCCGAAGCATCTTCCATTGTGCGGAAAAGGTCGGCGGGCATCGGGTGCTTAAACATCCACCGATTGGAATAAGTTTTAAATGCATAATCAAATAACTCCCGACCCATGACTGTTTCACGTAGAACATTCAAAGCAGTAGCAGGTTTTCCATAAGCATTGTTGCCAAATTGACGCAGCGATTCAGAGTTCGTCATGATAGGCTCAAGTTGTGATGGGTTGCCCTTCATATAATCCACCATATTGATAGCGGGTCCTCGACGACTTGGATAGTCCCGCTCCCATTGTTGTTCTGTCAAAAACTGCATAAAAGAATTTAAACCTTCATCCATCCATGTCCATTGCCGTTCATCAGAGTTGACAATCATAGGAAAATAATTGTGCCCAACTTCGTGAATGATAACACCTATCATACCGTATTTGGTGCGCTCACTATAAGTGCCATCTTTTTCAGGACGCCCTCCGTTAAAACAAATCATCGGATACTCCATGCCGATTTGATCCGTGTGAACGGATATAGCCACAGGGTAAGGATAGGGGAAAGTATAATTGGAATACCATTTCAAAGTATGCGCAATAACTTTCGTAGAATATTTTTCCCAAAGCGGATTGCCTTCTTTTGGATAATAAGACATTGCCAAAGGCGTAGTGCCATCTGTTTGTTTCACAGCCATTGCATCCCAAATAAATTTTCGGGAAGAACAGAACGCAAAGTCCCGAACATTCTCTGCTTTGAAAATCCAAGTCTTTTTAGCAGTTGCTTTTGTTTTTTCAGATTCCAGTGCCTCCCCCTCAGTAACAATCATCACAGGTGTATCATAGGTATTTTTAGCTTTATTAAACCGTTCGGCTTGAGCGGCTGTCAAAACTTGTACAGGGTTTTGTAAAACACCTGTTGCTCCTACAATGTGATCGGCAGGGACAGTTAAAGCCACTTCATAATTGCCAAAAGTCAAAGTAAATTCACCCGAACCTAAAAACTGTTTATGTTGCCAACCCGTCACGTCGGAATAGACACACATCCGCGGAAACCATTGTGCCACCGTATAGAGATAGTTATTATCTTCTGGAAAATATTCCCAACCACTACGGGGGTCTGTTTTAAGTCTGTCCACAATATTAAAATGCCATTTCACTTTAAAAGATATACGTTCTCCTTTGCGCAAAGGCTTCGACAAATCCACGCGCATCATGGTTTCGCTAATGGTATAAGGCATGGGCTTGCCTGTGGCATCTTGCACCCTCTCTATTTTATAGCCATAGTCATCTGTGGGTTCAATATTCAATAATTGTTGAGCTGACATTTTTTCTTCCATAAGATTTTGCTTAGTCAAATTAGCAATACCTTTGGGTTGATGGTTATTTTGATCAAGCTGCAACCAGAGATAGGTCAAAGCATCGGGTGAGTTGTTGATATAGGTAATGGTTTCTTCACCCATGAGCTGTTGATTGTCATCATTCAACTCGGCTTTTATTTTATAGTCCGCTTGTTGTTGCCAATATTCATGACCGGGCGCACCAGAGGCAGTGCGGTAGTTATTAGCGGTTGGCAATATTTCTTCTAATTGGCGA
>JAYUQN010000586.1:0-9977 GCA_043756725.1 Saprospiraceae bacterium | reverse complement strand
TTGACCTTATTATCTGCGATGAAGCACACCGTACAACGGGCGTTACATTGGCAGATAACGATGAATCGGCTTTTGTAAAGGTGCATAATAATGACTTTTTAACAGCCAAGAAACGGCTGTATATGACCGCTACGCCCCGCCTTTTTAATGATGATTCTAAATCAAGAGCAGCTCAAGCCGATGCGGTTTTGTGTTCTATGGACGATGAAAGCATTTATGGTAAAGAAATACACAGAATAGGTTTTGGCGAAGCGGTGGCAAGAGGTTTATTGACGGATTATAAAGTGTTGATTTTGACCATTAGCGAAACAGATGTGCCGATTGCTATTCAAAATATGTTTGCCGAAAATTCGGAAATCAAAACAGATGACCCTGCAAAACTTATCGGCTGCATCAATGCGCTTTCTAAACAGGTGTTGGGCGATGCGGGTTTGATTAAAGAAAGCGACCCCGAACCCATGCGCCGTGCTGTGGCTTTTTGTCAAAATATCAAAGCCTCTCAATCTGTTACCAAGGTTTTTAATGATACCAGAGATGTTTATACCGAATCTTTATCGGCATACAAACGGAACAAAATTGTGTCCGTTCACTCCGACCATGTGGACGGGGGTATGTCAGCCACTAAAAGAGAGGAAAAATTGGCTTGGTTGAAAGCGGATACTGATGGCACATCCCGAGACGGTCGGGAGGGGTCTCGGGAATGTCGCATACTCACCAATGCCCGCTGTTTGAGCGAAGGCGTTGATGTGCCTTCCTTAGATGCGGTTTTGTTTCTCTCGGCGCGTAATTCGCAAGTGGATGTCGTACAATCTGTTGGGCGGGTGATGCGTAAAGCACCGGGTAAAAAATATGGTTATATCATTATTCCCATTGTTGTGCCTGTGGATATTGAACCCGAAATAGCTTTGAATGACAATGAACGCTATAAAGTGGTTTGGACGGTCTTAAATGCCCTTCGTGCCCACGACGACCGTTTTAACGCCATGGTCAATAAAATTGAATTGAATAAAACCCGACCCGCCCAAATACTTGTTGGCAGACCTGATACCTCGTATTTCAACGAAGACAACACATTGAGTTATGCCCGTGAAGATGCACCCGCTTATGGCAATAAAACATCAGAGAAACTGAGCCAACAACTCAATATGCAATTTGAACAATTGCAAAATGTCATGTTTGCTCGTTTGGTGCAAAAAGTGGGTGACCGCCGTTATTGGGAACAATGGGCTAAAGATGTGGCGCAAATCGCTGAACGCTATGTAGAACGCATCAATCGCTTGATTCGGGACAGTCCGAACCATAAAAGCACGTTTGCCGATTTTTTAACGGGTCTGCAAAAAAACATCAATCCGAGTATCACGCAGGGCGAAGCGGTGGAAATGCTCTCGCAACACATCATCACAAAGCCTGTTTTTGAAGCCTTATTTGAAGGTTATTCTTTTGTGAAAAACAACCCGATTTCGGTGTCTATGCAAACCATGTTGGATTTGTTGGAAGACCAATCTTTGGAACGCGATGCGGAAACGCTGCAAAAATTCTATGAATCCGTCAAAGAACGGGCTTCTGGTATCAACAATGCCGAAGGCAAACAGCGCATTATTGTGGAATTGTACGATAAGTTTTTTAAAACGGCTTTTCCTAAAATGGTGGAACAATTAGGCATTGTTTACACGCCCATTGAAGTCGTTGATTTTATCGTTCATTCGGTGGATGCTATTCTTAAAAAAGAGTTTTCACGTTCTATTTCAGATGAAAATGTGCATGTACTTGACCCTTTTACAGGCACAGGTACATTTATCACCCGTTTATTTCAAAGTGGATTAATTCGAGAAAAAGACTTGGAGCGCAAATACAAATATGAAATACACGCCAACGAAATTGTGTTATTGGCTTACTACATTGCTGCCATTAATATCGAAAATGCCTATCATGATGCGACGCCCGACCCTGATGATGGTATTGGTAAAGTAAAATATACGCCTTTCGATGGCATTTGCTTAACAGATACTTTTCAACTCGGTGAAACGGATAATGCCGACCTGCTTTTCTCTGATAAATTCCCGCAAAACTCCGAGCGTGTCGTGGCGCAAAAAAAAGCCCCTTTGCGGGTCATTATGGGGAATCCGCCTTATTCAGTGGGGCAAAAATCGGCGAATGACAATGCTCAAAATCAGAGTTATACAAAATTGGATAGCCGTATTGAAAATACATACGCTAAAGGCAGTAATGCAACATCTGTAAAAGCTCTTTATGACTCCTATATAAAAGCCTTTCGTTGGTCATCAGACCGCCTCGATACTGAGGGGGGTATTATTGCTTTTGTTTCCAATGCTGGGTGGATTGATAGTAATGGAATGGACGGTTTTAGAAACAGCCTTGAAAAAGAATTTACGGCTATTTATGTATTTAATTTACGAGGAAATGCACATACTCAAGGCGAATTACGCCGTAAAGAAGCAGGCAACGTATTTGGAGGAGGTTCACGAACACCTATTGCCATTACATTTTTAGTTAAAAATCCTACTGTTAAAACCAATAAAGCGACTATTCATTATTACGACATTGGGGATTATTTGTCTCGTGATGAAAAACTAACTAATATTAAAAAATTGAGTTCTATTGAGAACCTAAAATCACATTTTCAAACGCTTAATCCCAATGGACATGGGGATTGGTTAAATATGAGGAGTGATGTTTTTGAAACATTTATACCAACTGCTCCTGATAAAAAATTTGATTTAAAGTCAAAATCTTATTTCGTTGTCAATTCACTTGGAATTAATTCTAATCGTGATATTTGGGTATATAATTCTTCGAAAACAGAGGTGTTATCAAATATGAGGTTGATGGTTGAATTTTATAATCAACAAGTAACGGGTTTTATTGAAGCGCAAAAAATAAATCCTAAAGTCAAGATAGAAGATTTTATTAATAATGACCCTAAGAAAATTAGTTGGTCAAGCAGTTTAATTCCACATTTAGAAAAAGGTAATTTAGCAAAGTTTGAAGCTGATAAAATAGTTATTGGACATTATCGCCCTTTTTTCAAGCAGCATCTTTATATCGGGGATAAAATGATACATCGTCGTGGGCAATCCCAAGAAATTTTTCCTCATAAACAAACTGAAAATCGTGTTATTTGTGTTTCTGGAGTCGGAGTTACTAAAGAATTTTCATGTTTAATTTCCAACAGTTTTCCTGATTTAGAAATTGTTGGAAAAAATCAATGTTTCCCCCTTTATTATTACGAAGAGCAAAAAGAACAAAGCCCGACCTTATTTGATGGGGCGAATGATGGTAATAAAATGATACGCCGTGATGGTGTGAGTGATTACATCTTAGGCTTGGCACAAAAGGCTTATGGTAATAGAGTGACCAAAGAAGATATTTTTTACTATGTGTATGGCTTTTTGCACAGTCCCGAATACCGCACCCGTTTTTCAAGCGATTTGAAAAAGATGTTGCCCCGTATTCCGATGGTGGACACACCCGCCGAATTTTGGGCATTTAGCAAGGCAGGGCGCAAATTAGCGGAATTGCACATTCACTACGAAACCGTCGGTTTTACTGAGGGGGTAACAATCAAAGGCGCAGAAAGCGGACATTTCAAGGTGGAAAAGATGCGCTTCCCGAGCAAAGACAATAAGAGCCAAATCAATTTCAACAGTCAAATCACCATCGAAAACATCCCCTTGGAAGCCTACGACTATGTGGTGAATGGCAAAAGTGCCATTGAATGGGTGATGGAACGCTATCAAGTGACGGTGAATAAAGACAGTGGTATCAAAAATGACCCGAATGATTGGGCTACGGAAGTGGGCAATCCGAGGTATATTTTGGATTTGGTATTGCGGGTTATTACGGTGAGTTTGGAGACGGTGAGGATAGTGAAGGGATTGCCGGGGGTGAAGTTTGAGTGAGATTATTATCTGAATATTTCAATAGTCAAGACTATGGATAAACCACACGAGTTCGATGCAGAGAGATTTGAAAATTTAATAACTGAAGACAAGCTATTGCAAGTTCTTGAGGAGTTGAGATATTTTACAAAAGGTAGAAATACCGAAATCTATAATGAGTTGATACTCTATTTGAACAATGTGAACGCAGTTCGTAAAGAAAGAGGTCTGGGTTTAATTTCTTTTAGGCAAGAACAAAGAGAGAAAAACCGCATAATTATCCGCTTAATACAACTTATCAATGATCTTAAGAAAGCGTATAATAAAAATAGATTTATAATAGAGATTGAAGGAACAATTGAGGATTTTACAGATGATAAGAAATTTAAAGTAGCTAATAGTGTATCAAATTTATTAGGAAAAGTTAAAATTAAAGGCATATATCCAGGTAGTATTAAAATAGTTTTTGAAGCCATTAATGAAGATATTGAATTAATAATTGATAGGTTTAATAGCAATCCAATTGAGATAAATACATTAATGGGAGATATTGAGGTTCTAAATATTAAAGACGAAAAACAGCTATTTAAAGAAATAGCTCTAATTTTTTATGGCTTATTCATAAGTGTAAAATCTGACGGTATTTCTAAAAAAGAACTTATTGAAAGTTTACAAAAATTCAATCTTCTTGATAATTTCAATAAATCGTATCTGAGAGGTGCCGATTTGAGTGGTGTAAATTTGAGTGGAACAGATTTGAGTGGCGTGAATTTAAGCGGTGCGAATTTAAGATATGCAGATTTGAGAAATGCAGAATTAAAAAATACAGATTTGAGAGGTGCCGATTTGAGAGGAGTCTATTTATCAGTTAATGATTTGAGTGGCGTAAATTTAAGTTATGCAAACTTAAGTAATATGTATTTAATCAATGCCGATTTAAGTTATGCGAATTTGAGTTATTCAGATTTAATTGGTGTAAATCTGAGCTATTCAGATTTGAGTGGCGCAAATTTAAGTTATGCGAATTTGAGCTATGCGAACTTGAATCGTACAGATTTGAGTGGTGCGAATTTATATAAAGCTATTGTTTCACCATCTGAACTATTAAATGTGAAATCTCTTTACCAATGTACAGGATTAGGCACTACAATTATCGATAAAATATCAGAAACTCGTCCAAATTTATTAGACCCTCCAAAAGATGAGGGTGATAACCATTTTTTAATGAGGTGATGATGTATAGAAAACATAAAACGATATTAAAAATCATTTTTAGCATTATAAAATTAAAACCTAAAAATATGACACAAGCACAAAAAGAAGCAGTATTAAATTCTTGTAATGAGTTAGAAAAAATTGATAGTATAGAAATTGCCCATGAAAAGAAAATAACAACTTATGGTAATTTCAGTGTTGAAGATTTTAATTCAAAACTTAAAATGTAAGAGAGCGCAATTTTCAAGAAGAATATGCTTTCAAATCGGCGGTTTCATTGACAATATTAGCGTATTCACATCAATTGAAAGATGAAATAAATAAAGATAAAATGATAATGGATTCAGTTACAAACGTCTATGATTCACCAATACCAAAAAAACACATCAAAGATACTGAGGGGTTGCCAACAGATAAAATTGCAGAGGAACTAAAAAGGGCTTTGGAAAAATATATACCTGAATTTTTGAAGAAATAAGAGATTCTACGCTCAAATATTTGAACAAAAATTATCAAACTAAAAAATGCAAGCCGTCAAACTATCCTTTGCCGACCTCTTGAAAATAGAAGGTAATGTCGAAGGTGGATAGGCTTGTGCAGATTTTTAAGTTTGATAATGAATAGTTGACGCATCTTATTTAAAAGCCAGTACGGTCAAGTGAAAGGGATAAATCAAAATCGGGTGCAAAGTCGTAATTGACATAGATGAATAGCTTTTAACTCATGCGTTTGGTAAAATAGGCGTAAATGTAGCTGATTCGGGACTTTCGGGACTTTTAGCTTTCCAAAAACTGCCGATTTTCAGCCCGAAAACCGCTTTTTTTGTACGAGATTTTCTCATGTATTTCCGAACTTTATGGCACTTTCAGCATGGATAAAAGCCCCAAAATATTTCCCATCAAAAACGAGATTGAAAATACGGAGATTTTGAGACTTTTTTACCCCCCTCAGTAATTTTGGAAAAAACAGATGTCATTTGTGTGAAAAGTGGGACTTTATGGAACTTTTGAGAAACGAAAAGTCCAGAAAGTCCCATTTGCACCCCCTCTCCGTAGGAGTCCTTTGGACAGTAAAAAAGCAAAAATCGTTTAATTTTCCTTAAAAAAACAAAATCCTCGCTACTGGCATCCTGCCAAATGGCTATCCACGTGCGTTGCAAAACCTTGGTCATGTTGAGCATTTTTAGAAACAATTTTTACCTAAAATAGGCGTTTCAGAGGTTGCTACAAAAGAGAACGCCCAAAAAAGTCTATTCTTTTTTTCCTTACACCAAAAAAATACCACCATGATAAATGACCCATCTGTTTTTTTTAAAAAATATGCCCATCACGAGAATAAGTTGGTTTTGTCTGCCATTTGGGAAGCCAAACTATCAGAAGCCACGGAATTGAATCTGGGCGGCAAAAAGTTCAGCGATTTAAGCCCTTTGCAAGAATTGCCACAATTGGAAAACCTTAAACTCTGGCATACCCCAGTTAGGGATTGTAGCCTTTTGAAATATTTGCCAAATTTGAAAGTCCTTCACATTGCTGCAACCCCTATGGCAGATTTGAGATCCTTGAAAGACTTGGTACAGCTGCAATATCTGGATATTTCCATGACCCAAGTGTGCGATTTAAGTCCCTTAAAATACTTGGTAAATTTGCAACGCATAGATTTTTTTGAGGCTTCCGTGAGCGATTTAAGCCCTCTAAAAGACTTGGTGCATTTGCGAGAACTGAACTTTAACAGGACTCCAGTGAACGATTTAAGCCCCTTGAAAGACTTAGAGAATTTACAACGGCTTATCCTTTCGGAGACCCCTGTGAGTGATTTAAGTCCCTTGAAAGGCTTACTGAACTTGCAAGAACTTTACCTTAGCAATACCTTAATTCGGGATTTAACGCCTTTGGCAAACTTGGTGCATCTGGAAAACCTTTACCTCAATCATACCCAAGTGACCGATTTAAGCCCTTTAAAAGACCTCAAGAATTTGAAATGGCTTTGGATTTCTAATACCCCTGTTCAAGATTTAAGCCCTCTAAAAGACCTCATAAATTTGGACGTGCTTTATGCTGACAATACCCGCATACAGGATTTAAGCCCTTTGAAAAATATAACACGGTTGGCACAACTCTACGTTTTCAACACCCAAGTGTCCGATTTAAGTCCCTTAAAAGAATTGGCGTATTTGATAGAGCTAAATATTTGCTCAACGCTCGTGTCTGATTTAAGTCCCTTAAAAATCATAATTAGTAAAGGGGTAGAGGTGCTATGTATGGATTCCCCATACACGAATCAGGGTCTTTTTATAGAAGGCATCCCCCTCAGTAATCCACCCATCGAAATTGCCCAACAAGGCAATGAAGCGATATTACGTTATTGGGCAGATAGGGATGCTGAATCTGAACAAGCGTTAATTAAGGAAATAAAGGGCATTAATTGGGCAGCCTATAATGGTCCTAAAAACTATTATGCTAAAAATGTTATTTCCGCACTTTCTAATTTAAGGACTTTAAGAGCCGAAAGTGAGAATCATAACACTTACTCTGAAGTGCTTTTTGCTGTGGGTAATAATCATTCAGGAACCTATTACCCAGCCATTTTGAAAGCCCTTCCTATTATTATTAGAATTGCCAACACAAGTGAGCATGAAATAGTGCGAAATTGTACGATTAACATAATCAGTGATTTGTATTATTCTTTTTGGGCAGAATTGGGTTCTTTCAACAAAGTAACAGAAGTTGAATTAGACGGATTTGTCAAAAATGCCATCAGACAGTTTGCAGAACAAAGAAACTTATCGGATAGTGACCGAAATGAAAATTTAATAAAAGAATTGCTTGAATGCATTCAAAAAGAAGATACTCGTTAAGATTGAATGTTAATTTCTCTTCAAAAAAACAAAATCCTCGTCACAGGCAAGCGTTCCAAATGGCTACCCACTTGCGCCGCAAAATCTTGGACATGTTGGGCATTTTTAGCAGTAGGGTATCGGGCATACAATTTCTGGCATTTGCGAAGGCTGCGGACGGATTCGATGAAAATTTGTAGTTGGTTGTCATCGGTGAAAAGGGTAGTGGGTTGTTTTTGCATGGTGGTTTTGTTTGAGTATGGTGAAATGAAGGTTTAACGGACAGGGTGGGGGAGGGTTGCGAAAAGTGTTTACGGAGGGGTAGTTTTCCGGTACTTAAAAATTATAAAAAAACGATTCCAGAAAAAGTTGAAGAGCTTATAAATCAAGATTATTTACACAAGGTTTATAAGACAAAATTTTATTGAATGCCCTCAGTATAATAGCACTTTGAGGCTTTATAGTTTGGGAGCTTTCCATAAATATCTTATCTTTGTACTAAAATCAAACTTAAAATATGAGCAACATACTAAATTTAGAGGATTTAAGAAATGGCTGTTCAGGGATTCTTTCTAGTTTTGGTAGTTTCATGTGTGACTGTGCTATATATTCGTTTGCTTCACAGGGACATACATCGGGTGTTGCTTTGGAAGTGCTAACTGATAATCAACAAACCTTAAAGTATCATGTGATGTGGGCGGGTGAACTGACAACTCAAATGCTCAGAAGCCTCAATGATGATGAACGCGCAACGGATTATGGTGCAATGGGTTTAGCCGTTTTGTTAATTTTACAATTAACAGATTATCAACATTTTACAGTATCTCAAAAAGGAACAGGTGTAGATTTTTTCTTATTTAGAGAAGAACCTTTTGATGCAGATATTTCACACGCAGATGCCAGATTAGAAATTTCTGGCATTCGCAGGACGAGTAGAACGAATACTATTGCTATTCGTCGTAAACATAAAATGGAGCAAGTCAAACCCTCAGATGCGACAGGACTTGACGTTTATATATCTATCACTGAATTTAGTAAACCTAATTCAATCTTAGTAACGAAATGATGAATTTAAAAGAAGCCCGTGAAACCGCTTCAAATTATATGCAAGCGGCTATTGTGGAAGATATAACAGGTGATAAAAAAGAGGCTTTGCGGTTGTTTGAATTGGCTTACGAAGCAGAAAAACAAGCCGCTTTATCGTTATTGAGTAACTTTGAAGCAGAACCGTTTCGTTCCATATTGTTTCGGAGTGCTGCGTCATTGGCGATGAATTGTCAAAAATATACCGATGCCAAAATAATGGTTCAGTTAGGGCTTGCGGGTAATCCGCCAGCAGACATTGCTGCCGAACTGCTTGACGTATATGACCGTGTGCATCAAGGAATAAAAGAAGTTGCTCAAACCACTACACAAGCTGACGAGAGACATCAGCCTCAATCTTCGGAACAATATTTTTGGTTAAAAGGGACTTTAACAGAAGCCAATGCTCAACGACACCAAATCACCATCCTATCAGAAGATAAAAAAACGGCAAAAATAAATGTTCCAAAAGGATTAAGTCCTATTGTTCGGCGATATTGGGACGAAACTGTCAGTGCGTATATTCGTAAACAAGGAAAACTATTGACACTTGTTGAAATCTCTAATGGGCTGCTTCAAAAAACACCTTATTTTGAATAGAATCGTTGTGTAAAAAATGGGACTTTATGGCACTTTCACTTTATCGAAAGTCCCATAAAGTCCCATTTTCTCCTTTCATAAAAAATCAAAAAGCGTTTAGACTTTGTTTAAAAAAACAAAATCTTCGCTTCTGGAACTTGCGCCAAATCCCTATCCACTTGCACCTCAAAGTCTTGGACATGGTGAGCATTTTTAGCAATTGGGTATCGAGCATACAATTTCTGGTATTTGCGAAGGCTGCGGACAGATTCAATGAAAATCTGCAATGGGTTGTCGTCGGTGAAAAGGGTAGAAGCGGGTTGTTTTTGCATGGTGTTTTTATTTGAGTGGTGAAAAAAGAGGGTTTA
>JAYUQN010000585.1:0-3565 GCA_043756725.1 Saprospiraceae bacterium | reverse complement strand
ACGTATATTGTACAATAAGTAAAGAAAGTGGCGTTTTTCGATTTAGTGAAAATGCCAAAAACGGGGGGAACTTTTTTTACCCGTTTGTACAGCCTATCTTTAGGATATCCTTTTATATCTTGATATTTTTGAGCAAAATACAAGACCATATTTGGGTTATAAAGTCTTGGCAGATTCTCCGTTTCGGCACTGAATAAATAACCATTGTACCAATCCCTCAAATCATCCAAAACAATAGCTATTTTATCAAGGGGTACGTCTATTTTTTCTAATATACCCCGCACTTCTGCCTCTTCAAAGCCCAGCATATTATGAAATTTACTCGAAAGCGTAATATTGGAAGCGATATTAAAACCACTTGTCATGCTATCTAAAGTGATGGGTGAAACGCCTGTAATGAAAATTCTATCGACAATACCATTTCGAGTGGCTGTTTTTATTATCTCATAAAATTTTCTGACAAACCCATTTTTACTGACTATATTGCTGAAATCATTAAAGTTAAAAGAGATAATTTCATTCGCAAAATGATCGTATTCATCTATGAGAATATAAATTTTTTTATCTATTTGATTGTTTTGCCAAGTTGAAGAAAGCATTGAAATAGCTAAATGTGCTTCTTTTTCTTGTAAAATATCTTTTATTTGTTGTTTGGTAAAATAGGTATTATAATCAGATAAAAAAGTATTTAAACCAGATAAAACATTGCGTGAAAAACCTTGAAAGGTTGTATCGAAATTGGAGGTGTTAATAGCACTAAAATCAAAATCTAATATTAGATAATTATTGACATTAACGGTAGGTTGTTTACTAATGAAAGTTTGCTCAAAAAGCGTGTTAAAATTATTTTTATATTGTTGTCCATAATAATAACGCAAAGTAGACAAAAACAAACTTTTTCCAAAGCGGCGAGGACGCAAATGTACTATATACTTACTGCTATAATCTTCTAAAATTTGTATATAAGGGGTTCGGTCTATATAAAAATAGTTACCCTCTATCAAGCCTTTAAAATTGCTCAGTCCATAAGGTATTTTTATCATCTTTAAGGCGATTTAAGCAGCAAATATAAACATTTTAAACGGATGTTGTCTTGCAGGTTTAGCCTACGTGTTGTATTTTGTGCAATAAATTTCAACCAATTTTTATGAAAAAATTATTACTCAGCATATTACCTGTCTATCTCTTAATATTTTCCGCTTGTAAAAAGCAGAATAATACCTTGTTTCAAAGCTTGGATTCTAATTTTACAGGCATTGATTTCGCCAATACAATAACTGAACGTGATACACTCAATATCTTCGATTCCGAGTTTGTCTACAACGGCGGTGGCGTTGCCATCGGAGATTTGAACGGCGATGGTTTAGACGACCTCTATTTCACAGGCAATCAAGTGGACAACAAGCTCTATCTCAATAAAGGCAATCTCAAATTTCAAGACATAACCGCTCAATCGGGTGCACAAAAACGCCCCAATCAATGGTCTTCGGGTGTCAATATTTTAGACATTAATGGCGATGGTAAAAACGATATTTATGTCTGCAATACTTTGAGCAACGATATGGAGGCACTTCGTAACCTGCTTTTCATCAATCAAGGCAATTCCCCCTCTGGGGGGCAGGGGGGCGAGGGGATTCCTTTTTTCAAAGAAATGGCTAAAGAATATGGTATTGACGACCCCAGCCATTCCTCCCATGCTCAATTTTTCGATTATGACAATGACGGTGATTTAGACCTTTTCATCGGCGTAAATGTGATTGAAATGCAATATCCCAATCAATTTATGACCCGTAAAACCGATGGCAGCGAACCAACGCGGGACATTCTCTATAAAAACGAGTGGTCAAAAGAACTCAATCACCCTGTTTTCAAAGACGTTTCATTGCAAGCAGGTATTGTGTTATGTGGATACAGCCACAGCACTTTGATAACTGATTTTAACCGTGATGGTTGGCTCGATATATATGTTGCCAATGATTATTTGAGCAATGATTTGATTTATATAAACAATAAAAACGGCACTTTTACCAATCATCTTAATGAAATTTTCAAGCATGGCTCTTATTCCGCAATGGGCAGTGATATTGGCGACGTCAATAATGATGGCAAATTGGATTTTTTTACCACTGAAATGCAGCCTTTTAACAATAAACGAAAAAAGCTTTTTCAAAATGCCGCTAATTACAATATGTACTTGTTCAACGAACAGTATCATTATGATTATCAATTTACCCGCAACACGTTGCAAATCAATCAAGGCATAAACCCTCAAACAGGCTTGCCGATTTTCAGCGAAGCAGGGCTTTTAGCAGGTGTGCAGGAAACGGATTGGAGTTGGACACCGCTTTTTGCCGATTTTGACAACGATGGTTTCAAGGATATTTTCGTCACAAATGGTTTTCCAAAAGACGTAACCGACCATGATTTTGGGGCTTTTAGAAAAAATATTGCCAGCACTTTGACTGAAAAGCATGACCTCTACAATATGGTTCCAGAGGTGAAAGTCCCGAATTTTATTTTTAAAAACAATGGACACCTCTCTTTCACCGATGTTTCATACGCGTGGGGTATTGACGTTTCCTCTTTTTCAAACGGCGCCGCTTACGCCGATTTGGACAATGATGGTGACCTCGATTTGGTCGTAAACAATATTGACGACAAGGCTTTTTTATTGAAAAACACAAGCAATGATGCTAAAAACACAGGTAAAAACAATTTTTTACGCTTAAAATTAAAAGGCACTACACAAAATCCGCAAGCTATAAATGCCGAAGCGACCGTTTTTTACAACAATCAAAAACAAACTGCTCAAATACAATCCTGTCGCGGTTATCTTTCAAAATCAGAAGATATTTTGCATTTTGGTTTGGGACAAACGGCTAAAATTGATTCCGTTATTATCAATTGGGGCAATGGTAAAAATCAAAAACTAACAGGAATTTCTATAAATCAAATTGTTGTAGTTGAAAAATCAAGTGAAAATTATGCTTTTACCCCCCCCTCAGTAATTTCGCCTTTTTCAGCTTTTTCAGAACCCAATGTTGCTGCTTTAGGTTTAAAATGGAAGAGTCCCGAAAATGACCACATAGATTTCAACTATCAAAAAACACTGCCACATAAGTTTTCACAGTATAATCCAAGCATTGCCGTAGGCGATGTGAATGGTGATGGTTTGGAAGATTTTTTAATTGGTGGAGGTAGTCGGACAGATGAAGTTTGGTTTATTCAACAACAAAATGGCAGTTTTAAGCAAAAAACGGCGGCTTATAAAACGGATAAAGATAAAAAAGAAGAAGATATGGGCACGCTGCTGTTTGATGCAGACAATGATGGCGACAATGATTTATACATCGTGCGCGGCGGTGGGCAGCCTGAATTGGGGTCACCTTTGTATCAAGATGTCCTTTGTCTCAACGATGGCAAAGGTAATTTCACCATAGACACAGCCGCTTTGCCGACGATTCGTTCAAGCGGGTCAGCCATAAAAGCCATAGATTTTGATGGCGATGGCGATTTAGACCTGTTCAGAAGCAGCCGTTTGATGGCTAAAAACTATCCAAAAGCA
>JAYUQN010000584.1:0-3571 GCA_043756725.1 Saprospiraceae bacterium | reverse complement strand
ACGTCTCTACGTCATTTTTTTATAGCATTTTGGGGTATTTTGCCAATGTAGAGACGTTGCACTGCAACGTCTTTGCATCATTTTGCCGTTAAATTATCGGCATTTTACCCCGTTTCATGTATATAAGAGGTTTTAACACACGCTTAATCGGGACGATATTCTAATATATCGGCAGGCTGGCAATTCAATGCTTTGCAAATAGCTTCGAGTGTCGAGAAGCGTATCGCTTTAGCCTTTCCCGTTTTTAAAATAGAGAGATTGGAAAGCGTTAAATCCACTTTTTCGGAAAGGTCGTTCAATGACATTTTGCGTTTTGCCATCATCACGTCCAAGTTTACTATTATTGGCATCAGCTTATATTGTTAATTCGTTTTCAGTTTGAATTTCTACTCCCTTTTGGAAAATAGTTGCAATAACATAGATTACAGCTGCCATCAAGATAAATGCTTGACTGTCTTCCCAAAACTGGTTTAGTTTATCAATTTCGTGTCCATGATGGAGCAAATTTTTAGATACTTCCCTTGCTATATAGCTAATGATGCCGATAGAAAATGTGTCATAAGCAATTCTATTAATTTTATCGGAGACATACCTGCTAAATGGTTTTGACAAATCTAATTTGTAAAGCAGCACTATAACAGTATAGAAAAGCATAGCTTTTAAAATAGCAATCACTATAATAAAACCATACATACCAAAAAATGCCCATTTGCTTTGCTGATACATTTTGCTTAAATCCAGTTTTTGGTAAAGATTGCCTACAAATTCAGGTTTGAAGACACTAAAGATAAAATTGACTATCAAGCCACCAGCTTCTATGCACAAGCCAACAAAAATGACCCATGCGATAATATGTAAGCACTTAAATACGAAGTTATTTTTTTTTGACATAACGTTAGATTTTTAAATTATACTGCAAAGATAATAAATATTTATTGATAATCAATAAATATTTGCTAAAAATAATAAATATATTTTTTTATAATTTGAAATAATAAGTAGAAATAGTCCTATAAAGACAAAACGCCCACTACAATAGTGAGCGTTTTGTCTTTATGGTTAAATACTGAGGGGTGTAATATCTTACTTAAATTATTATAACCTATTGAATAACTTGCAAAACAGCTATCATCGCTACTAAAATCACCAACCAATGAATGATAATATTAACCGTTAGCTTTCTTCGCCAGACAAAGAAAACACCAAATATAATTCCCCAAGAAAAAAACCACCAAAATTGGTCAATGGATTTTAAACCATGTTGAAAAACAAAGGGTATAGCCGCCAAAAATACCGCTAACCATTTGTTGATTTTGTGGCTTTCTAAAGCGGTTATGGCAAAACCTCTGTACACCAATTCTTCGGCTAAACCTGCCACCAAGCCCATGACGATAAATATAATGCGAGCCGTGGTTGTTTTAGGTGTTAGGGAAGACAAGGCATTCATTTTTTCAACATTGACAACAGAATTGGCTAATGCTAATTCGATAAATATCAGCAAACCAATGGCAAAAACCAAATAGCCCATTATGAGATAAATCGTTTGCTTTTTTGATAAGGTAAAACCAATATCTCGCCACTGCCATCCAGAAGATTTCAATATTTTTGATATTAGCACTATTTGCACAACATACCATACAATGATAAGCGACCAAAAGGTATTGAAAAAATCAAGTCCTAAATTGGTTATGAGTGTACGATTTAAGAGCAATAAGGAAATAAGCGTTGCAATAATTGGAAAACCAACAAGTACGGCTAATGTTTTGGACAAAGGCATGGTAGAAGGAAGTTCTATTTTTGACATCTTTCAGACAATTTAAAGGTGATGAAAGACGCAAAAATAGATACAGGCTTTTCTACATCAGTTACCATTTGGTAAGTCCTATATTTTTTCTGCCCTAATTCTACTCAAACTTTGGGGTGTAATCCCTAAATAAGAAGCCAAGTATTTTAAAGGTGTTCTATCAACGCCTTTTTTGTTTTTCAAAAGTTCCAAATACCGTTCTTTTGCCGTTTTGGTTAAAAGGTCAATTTGTTGCTGTTGTTTACTATTGAAAGAGGCTTCTAAAGCAAGTCTGGTTATTGTTTCACCGTAATTTCCTTTCTTAAAAGTCTCTTGAAAACGGTGGTAGGGTATTCTAAAAAGGGTTGTGTCTTCAAAAAGTCTTACCTCAATGGGTGTCGGTTTTTGAAAGGTGAAAGACATATAATCTGTCAAAAAATCATGTTCAAACCACAAATCTATACAGACAAAATTATTTTTATGCCAAAGCAAGTTGCCGCCACTGCCTTCTATGATGAGATTAAAATATTTTTCAGTGGTATTTGCCTCTTTTAATACTGTTTCTTTAGGAAAAGTTTGTACTTCTCCCAATTTTTCAAAGTTTTCCCATACTTGAATATTCAGATCAATGAATGGGTCAAAAATACTTTTTAAGATTTTTGCTGTCATTATTTTAAATTACGCTTACCTTTTTCAATAATACTATCGCTGAAATCTTTTGTCTTTACCTCTTTCAATACGGCATATTTCTTTTTGTCTTGATTCACTTCTTCTGCAACCGCATATTTGATATTTTGGTATTCAACTCTTGCATTTTCATTTGCCATGAGATAATTTCTAAGTAAAATATGCCTTTGCAACGCTTCGCTCTCGCTTGGGCAAACGTATAAATGATGCACAATCCCCTCTAAAATAGGGTGCGAAACGAGCATTTTACCTCTTTTAAACACTTCTCAATTAGGAATACCTTGATTGCCATTGTGCAAATATCCCAATTTTTCTAACCCTGTTTTGATGTCTTCAAATGCTGTATGTGTATCATAAACGATGTCAATATCAATGATGGGTTTTGCAGCTAAATGAGGAACGGCGGTGCTGCCAACGTGTTCTATGCATTGTCCAATCTATACGAGCTTGGGGGTTGTCGTCTGTGGGTTCTATGCGTTTGTACTCTTTATCGCCAAAAAAAGTGTCGGCTATAAATGTGAGTAAAACCAAGCAAGTAGCAATTATTAATATGATATTCATTGTTAAAATTGAATTTTTGATAGAATAATCGCCAAAATACTGAGGGGTATCTTATTTCATTTTTCTATACATTTTCAAAACAAAAGGATAAACAAATTTATGCGCCACATAACTAATCCCAACAAACATAGACCCTATAAAAGTGGGTAAAATAGCCCCAAAAGTATAGGTCATACCGATAACAAAACCCAATAAAAACTCTGCTCTATATATCGGTAATAAGATAGCTAATAGGAATAAGCCTTGAAAAAGCATACCATTTATAGCGGATTTTTCCGTTACAAAACAATAAGACATTAAGCCTGTATAGGTCAAGCTCAAAAGAAATAATAGTCCTATTGACTGTATTTGTTTGGTGGGTATAACGCTGTTTTCTTCTACTCCCGCTATCCGTTTTTGTAGGCGATAAATTGAAAAATAGGTCAATAATGGCAGTAAAAGTGCGCCCCACCAATTTGAAATAGAGGGCATATCTTTTCGAGCCATGAAACTATGACTGGGTACACCGCCATGATAGTGTTGCCAAAGTAACAATGCCCA
>JAYUQN010000583.1:0-10020 GCA_043756725.1 Saprospiraceae bacterium | reverse complement strand
TTAATTCCATTTTCATGAAAAAACTAATAACAATTGCCTTCGGCTTCGCTACCGTTTTGGGTCTTGTGATAAGTTGCAAGCCCGACAACAACAACCTCACCTACGAATCTGACAATCTAAAACTGCCTGAACAAACGTTAAACTATGCGCTACCTTCAAAAGGAGAAGCAGCAGGTATGACTTTCAAAGACAATACAGCTAACCCCATATCAAACAATGGCGCAACATTGGGACGTGTACTTTTTTACGATAAAAAACTCTCCCTAAATAATCAAGTGGCTTGTGCCTCTTGCCATTTGCAAGAAAAAGCTTTTGCGGATGATAAACGTTTCAGCGTAGGATTTCAAGGTATGAAAACCACCCGCAACGCTTCGACTATCACCAATGCCAACTTGAATTCGTCTTTTTTCTGGGATATGCGCACCCATTCCCTCGAAGATTTGTCGCTACAACCTGTGCGCAATCATATCGAAATGGGTATCGAAGACATGGACAAACTGTCTTTGAAATTGGCTAAAATACCTTATTATTCAGACCTATTTGAAAAAGCCTTCGGTACGAAAGACATCAATGGCGAAAAAATTTCAAAAGCTGTGTCGCAGTTTTTGCGTTCTATGGTGACCTATCGCTCTAAATTTGATGAAGGTAAAAAGTCGAATTTTGTGAACTTAACTTCGCAAGAAAGTCAAGGCATGGATTTATTTACTAAGAAATTGCACTGCAACAATTGTCATGGTGGCGACAATTTCAACCAAGCTATTGACGGCGAAGAAGGCTTTAATATTGGACTTGATAGAGAATATGCCGACAATGGTGTTGGTTTATTAACGGGGGACAAAAAGAAAAATGGCTTTTTCAAAGTGCCATCACTCAGAAATATTGCAATCACGGGTCCCTACATGCACGACGGGCGTTTTAGCTCGCTTGAAGAGGTTGTTAATCACTACAATACCGTTCAGAATCATGAAAATTTGATGGCAAGCCTTCGAACTTTCACTTGGCAAGGCAATGGTGGCGGCTCTAATAGCGGCGGCAGTATTGGTTGGAGTAGCGGTAGTAATGGAAACTCGTTCAATGGGGTTAGGTCTTTGAATTTGAGCACCAATGATAGACTCTGTCTCGTTGCTTTTTTGAAAACTCTAACGGATGAAAAATTGACTCAAGACGAACGGTTTTCAAATCCTTTTAAAAATTAATAACTCGTACCACGGACTTCAGTCCGTTAACAAATAAATAAAATTTATAAACAAGCCTTTGTAATCCACACAAAGGCTTTTTTATTATGTATATTCTACTTAGTTTTGCGCCAGAGATGAAAGTTTATTACAGCCTACAAGATTTGCCGCCTTTTGAACGCACAGTGGTCACCATCGGCTCTTTCGATGGGGTGCATAGCGGGCATCAAAAAATTATTGAAAACATCAAACAACTCGCGAAGAGTATTGATAGCTCCTCTGTTGTGGTAACCTTTGAACCGCATCCCCGTCTCGTTTTACCCCCCTCAGTAAAAAACGATTCTCCACCTTTAAAACTACTAACGTCAACGGCAGAAAAAGTCAGATTGCTTGAAAAATATGGCATTGATAATGTGGTTATCGTTCCTTTTACGAAAGAGTTTTCAGAGCAAACACCCGACGATTACATTGAAAACTTCCTCGTCAAATATTTCAAACCCGCTTATATTGTTATTGGTTACGACCATCGTTTTGGTGCAAACCGCATAGGGGACATTTCCTACTTGAAAAAATTTGAACAGCCGTTTGGTTACAAAGTTGTTGAAATTGAAAAGCAAATCATTGACGATTTGGCGGTGTCTTCTACAAAAATACGGGCGGCGTTGGATAGAAACGATATTCGTTCAGCCACAAAACTGCTCGGACACTTTTTCATTTTCACAGGAGAGGTCATAAAAGGGCAGCAAATTGGGCGGCAAATAGGTTTCCCTACGGCTAATCTTGAAATAAAAGACCCTTACAAATTTGTACCACCACATGGCATCTATGCCGTTTTTATGTGGATAGATGGCAAACGGCACAAAGGCATGATGTATAGAGGTGACCGACCTGTTTTAAAAGAACACGTGAATGTAACCATTGAAGTCAATATTTTTGATTTCAATCAAGATATTTATGGTAAAACCGTGAATGTAGAATTGGTCGAATTTATCCGACCCGATAAAAATTTTGAAAGCCTTGAACGGCTCGTTATCCAGTTAGCAGACGATGAACGGGAATGCCGTGATATTTTGCAAGCGGTTGAAAATCAAGACTTTCCACGTGTAGCGGTCGTCATTTTAAACTATAATACTAAGCATTTTCTGCGCCAGTTCCTCCCCTCAGTATGTGAAACAAAATACGGCAATTTTGATATTTATGTCGCTGACAATGGCTCAACGGATGAAAGTATTGAAACTGTGCGAGATATGAACCTTGAAGGCATACCGGCAGCTTTGGGCGTGGATAGGGTGAAAGTAATTGATTTGGTTGAAAATCATGGCTTTGCCAAAGGCTATAATGTGGCTTTGAATCATCCAAAACTCGCCCCTCGCTCCCAAAACCCTGAATATGGTTTCGATTATTACGTTTTACTCAACAGCGATTGCCGTGTTTCTGTCAATTGGATGCTCCCTATTATTGAAACAATGGAAAGCGATAACAAGATAGCCATAGCGCAACCCAAAGTATTATCCTATACCAAAAAGCGAAAATTTGAATATGCGGGCGGGTCAGGTGGTTGGATAGATAGTTTGGGCTATACCTTTAGCAGAGGTCGGTTATTTGAAACCCTTGAAAAAGACCGTAAGCAATATGAAGATGAAGCTGAAATATTCTGGGCATCTGGTGCAGCCTTGTTTGTAAAAGCCGATTTATACCACCGTTTTGGCGGTTTTGATGAAGACCATTGGGCACATTGGGAAGAAATTGACCTCTGTTGGCGGATGAAAAGGGCAGGTTACAAAGTCGTAGTGCAGCCAAAAGGCGTCGCTCGACATGTAGGCGGTGGCACTTTAGAGTATCTTCATCCTCGCAAAGCTTACCTCAATTTCAGAAACAGCCTTTTTACTATTTTCAAAAATGAAAAGACGGTGAAACTTTTATGGCACATTCCGCTGCGTTTATTGCTTGATGGAGCTGCTGGAGCAATGTTTTTAAAACAAGGGCATTTCAAGCATATTACCGCTATACTGAAAGCTCACGTTCATTTTTATGCAGCTATCCCCAAACTTTTAGCTAAAAGAAAACATTATGCACAAATCGTTGAAAAAGAACGCATTGGCGAGGAAAACACTGCTGGCATACTGAGGGGGAGCATTGTGTGGAAATACTATATCGGAAAGAAAAAATATTTCAAAGATTTGTTTTCTAAGAAACCGAGTATTGTCGTAGATGATGAGGATGAAGAAGGATGAAAACATTGTTTTCACCCCCCTCTCCATATGAGTCCATTCGGACAGTATTTTGACATAAAAACTATAAAAATTGCGCTTTATTTTCAGAAACGGCATACTCAATAGACATTTGTGCCACTTTCGCAATGATTTCTTCAACCGTCACACGCAATTCTTCGCCCATTTTTAAATATTCGTTAGGATATTGGTCTCGCATATAATACATTAAGGCATACCATATTGGTTTGAAGTGGTCTTTTAGATAAAATTGTTGTCCTTGTTCGGAAGTAAAATAATTATACAAATAATCAAAATGGCGTTCAGATAATAGAACTAACAAAATTGATTCATAAATGACATGTTCTGAATGAGGTAAAGTCGGAGAATATATTGCTTTACCTTCTTCAAAAAAATGGACACTTGCATTTGTCAATTCTTCTTTTTCTACAGCAGGAAGATATTTAGTTTCAGCCAACGCTTGAATCCAATAAGCAGCAGCAGTATGGTCATATTCCCCCAATTTTAAAGCTTTAATAATCCTTTGACTTTTAGCAATTATATCTTTTTCATCGCACCATTCTTCCAAAAACCGAACAAGCCATTTCACCTTATTAACATCCCCTTTCTTTCCATGACGCATCAAATACCAAATATTAAAAAAACGTTCATCAATCTGATAAATATGGTTTTTAGTATGCGTTTCTATCTTAGTAACAATTTCGTTTTTAACCAATTGCCCTAATTGAGCAGATATTACTTTACTCTCCTCTTTCGTTTTTCGAGCAATTTCTTTAACCGTCATACCATCCCAACCCAAAGCTAAGGTTTCGACAATTTCCTGTTGAGCAGACGACAATTCATCCATGCGGTGCTTATATAAAGGTGTTACACGGTCAAGTAGTGTTTCCAAATCTTTAAAAGTGTCGCCATTTTTATCATCTGAAAAAATTTCAAAAAGCAAAACAACTGTGCGAATTACCCCACCCGTTAAGCGACGTAAAGCCTCGACTCTACCGCCATAGTTTTCAATAATAAACTTAATTGTGCCTTCGCTATTCCCTTCATCCAATTTCAATAGTAAGTCTTCAGTTTCTTTTCTATCCAGCCCTCTCAGTCTATAGATTTTAAAAAACTCATAAAACGGGTGCTTCATATCGTGAAAGGCTTCTAAAATAATGGAAGAACCCGCTACAATACCTATATCATTATTAGATTGTAATACTTCCCTCAACCGTTGTACCTCACGAGGTTTGAATTTGTTGAAAATATCGCCGAAATTATCTATAAAAAGTAATATCTTCTTATCGTGGTGGCGTAAGCGTTTAATAAGCAGTTTAAAAACATCTTCTTCGTAAATATCCCTTTCCGCACAGTTTTCATATAATTTATTCATTTCACCTAATAATCCTATAAAATCTGCATCATTTTCTTCTAATAAAACTGCTACACGTTCCCAAAACTTAAAAAGAGTGTTGATACTATATTCCTCTTCATTGAAAACCAAAGGAATTAACCAGGCATTCAAATCGGGGTCATTTTCAATTTCATAACTCAAACGCAAAAGCATCGTCGTTTTACCCATACCTCTTTTCCCCTCAATGATATAATGTTGTTCTGGAAAATTGCTTTTTGTTGTCTTGATTTCAGTGAAAATACGCTTGAATAAGTCTACACGGACTACAAAATTGTTAATCAGTTGTTCTTTTGACTGGTTATCAGGATTATAAATATATGAAATTGTTTTATTGATAGTGACCATAATGAATAGTTTAAACGTTTATAGACTATATTTTAGCGTGAAATACTGAGGGTGCATAAAAAAGTTACCGCATATATAATTTCCACCATTGTTGTAAAATAGGTGAGTTAAAACTATAATTTTCATTAGAATTAAAAATATAACCATCAAATTCCAAAGTTCTTAAAATACTGCGATATTGCTTTTTAGTATTTTCATCTTTAGTATTTTGAAAAAGATTAGCCACAGGAATGCTATTCTCAGCAGCTATTTTTTCTAAAAAAGATAATGCTAATTGATAATCACCATTTGTAAAAGCATCTTGCAAACGGGTATGATAACTTTCTAAAAAGATATTATTACGGCGATTACAGATTTTATTAAAAGCTCTATCTATCGCAGCAATGTCTATTTCTCTTTTTGTATTGTCGTATTCATCAATAAGTTCCTGAACCGCCAATTGAATAAAAAAAGGCATCAGCCATTTCACTTTTTCCAATAAATAGGGTATAGTATTATCAGCAAAAGGAATTTCATTTGAATTTAATAAAGCACTCGCTAACATTTTTCCTTCTTCGTTTGAAAGGGGTGGCACTTCAACTGTATTCAAATCATTAATAGCCGAAGGTACACCTATACGACTGACAACTATCGGCAAACCAATAGATCCCGTATAAATAAACTGAATAGAAGAAGACGAAATTTGCCTTAATTCTCTGTTAAGTTGTAAGAAATGAATGGCTTCAGCATCGCCTTTTAGTTTTTTAATATTCTCAATAGTGCTTGGAAATTCATCAATCATCAAGACTATATGCACCCCCTCAGTATCCAATCGCTCCATAAGCCTTTTAAATTCGTGGCTATATTTTCCAGTCTTTTCCTCTTCATTAAAAGCGACCTCTACACCATATATTTTTATATTTTTCAGATGCTTTGTAACCATTTCAAAAACACTTTTAGACTTTTCAGAAGCCTTAATAAGCCCCTTTAAAGCATCGCTTTCTAATAATTCGTCAAACAGTTTTTTGAAAAAATCTTCGATACTATTCACTGCTTCTGTATTCACATATATAAAAACATACCCTTTTTTCGGATTATCCCTCAACCAATACATAATTGAGGTTTTGCCAACTCGACGCGGAGCAGCCATAAATAAATTATCACCGCCCGCTAATTTGCGGTATATTTTTTCTATAACAGTATTTCTTGGAAAGAAATTTTCGCCACTAACGGGTTTGCCAACGATGTTTTTCATAAGTGTTACTATTTTTTTTAACAAATATTTTTTTGTCAACACAAATATACGATAACAAATTTCGGTTTGTCAAGTTTTTAGCAATTTTTTTTTTGTTAAAATTTAATTTTATACAAAAATCGAAAAAAAAAGGTTTAAAAAACCTTTAAAGATTTTTAAACCCTTTTATCTTAATTAAACCCTTTGTGTTTTTATGTTACATCTTTACTTCTTCACCTAAAATTCAACTTCTTCGTAAATTCACTATTTTTCAACAAATCAATCGCCACATCACTCAATTTCACGCCTGTTTTCACCGTTTTATTGCGTGAAGAAAAAAGTCCCAAACCATTTTCAATATTGCTATATGTTGGAATCGTTTGCGAACCTGTGATGCCTGTATTGGCAATGCCCACGTTGATATAGTCAATAAACTCTTGCCCGCCGATATAGATTTCAAAATCAATAGATTTAAAAGTGCGAATTATGCCCGCCGTTTCAGGGATATTATTGCCCAGAAAGGTGTAAAAATCTTGTCCTTTTCGGGTGAAATTTAAGATAGGGTCAGGTACATTTCCACTGCTTCTCCGTTGTCCACTTGTTGTAAAATCCCATTTTATTTGCTTGGTCACAGTGGAGTTAGGCTTGGTCGGGTCGGTTTCATCGTAATTAAAGAGCAGTTTTATATCGTAAAGTTTGCCTATTTTTTCTTCTGTTTCAAGCGTTAGGGTGAAATTATTGTCAAGGCGTAAAAAAACGGGCGTGTTGCTGGGGTTTGTTACGTCATAAGTGCCAACCACTTTCGTTGTGGCTTTGGCAATCGGTTTGGTCTCCCCTTTGCGTTGCACTTCAATACGCCATTCTTCATCAGCTTTCAATGCCAATACCGAATTTTTAATTTTATACAAATAATTGGGTGCTTTAGCGAATATGCCATCGTTGCGCACATACCCCTCAGTATTCCCGTTCACCTGTGTCAAAATAAAACGCTCATTGTTGCGGGTGCGCACAAGTGTAACGGTCACATCTTTATAATAAAGGGAATCAGGTAATTGCGCTAATTCATTCGGTGTTTTAGTAGCATCCACAAAAGCTTTTTCAATACGGAAATACGTTGCCGTATCATTCAACGATAAAAGACCATACACCACGGGTATGTCTTTCCAACCTTCAATGGTGACCAATTCGTTGTTACAAGCATTGAGGCAAAACGCAATGCTGAAAAAAAATAAGAGCTTTTTCATTGTGCAAATTTATTAAAAAATATCAATTTATGGCGCTTCGGATAAATTGGAAGCTACTACAAAAACGAAAAAAAATACGAAAGGGGTATGTACAGTATCAGTAAATCTCAATACCTTTCGGACAATTGTTTTCATTATTAAACCATTCTATCAAAAATGTCTATTCACAAAGATGTTAAGCGCATAACGACGCATATTTTACAAAGCATGAAAGTCAATGGCGAACGTATTTCTATGCTCACCGCTTATGATTTTTCAATGGCTAAAATTGTAGATGAAGGCGGCATAGATATAATTTTAGTAGGCGACTCCGCAAGCAATGTTATGGCAGGTCATGAAACGACCTTACCTATCACGCTTGATCAAATGATTTACCACGCTTCATCAGTCGTCAGAGGGGTGAAAAGGGCTTTGGTGGTTGTGGATTTACCTTTTGGCACTTATCAAGGCAACTCAAAATTAGCCTTAGAATCTGCCATTCGCATTATGAAAGAGTCGGGCGCACACGCCATCAAATTGGAAGGAGGCGATGAAATACAAGACAGTATCAAACGCATCTTGACGGCAGGTATCCCTGTCATGGGACATTTGGGTTTGACACCGCAAAGTATTTACAAATTCGGTACTTATACCGTACGCGCCAAAGAAGAAGCCGAAGCCGACAAACTTCGGAAAGATGCCCTTTTGCTCGAAGAATTGGGCTGTTTCGGTATGGTTTTAGAAAAAATACCTGCACAATTGGCAAAAGAAGTGAGTGAAAGCCTACATATCCCAACTATTGGTATCGGCGCAGGCATGCACTGCGATGGGCAAGTGTTGGTCATTCACGATATGTTAGGCATCAATAAAGAGTTTCAACCCCGTTTTTTACGCCGCTATGCCGACCTCTTTAATGTCATGAAAGAAGCAGTGGAGCATTATGTAATAGACGTGAAAAGTCGGGATTTTCCTAATGAAAAAGAACAGTATTAATTATGATAAAACTATCTGACATATCAACCCGCGCGCCTAAACACTTTGAAAAAGATGAAGTGAAAAAGTGGACAGCCGACATCGTTGAAACCATCGGTGGCTTGCAGAATATGCTTTACGCTGAAAGAAAACACGCACTCCTTATCGTTTTGCAAGGCATGGATGGCTCTGGAAAAGACAGTACCACGCGCGCTTTGTTTCAAGAGTGTAGCCCTGTGGGTGTGCAAGTGTATGCTTTTAAAAAACCCTCAGAAGAAGAATTTGCCCACGATTTTCTCTGGCGAGTGCATAAACAGGCACCTGAAAAAGGCATGATTAAAGTCTTCAATCGTTCCCATTATGAAGACATTTTGATTCAACATGTACATGAATGGATTGATGATAAAAAGAGAGATATGCGCATGCAAAGCATCAACGTTTTCGAGGACTTGCTTCAATATGACAGCAATACCACCATTGTTAAGTTCTACATGCACATGTCGGAAGAAGAGCAATTAAAACAACTTACAGAAAGAATTGAAGACCCAAAAAAATACTGGAAGCACCGCGATGCAGACTGGGAAGAACGCAAACTTTGGGACAAATACAGAGAAGCCTACGATTATGTGCTAAACAACAGTACAACACCGTGGACAGTTCTCCCCTGCGACCAAGAGTGGTATCGCAACTATATAGCGGCTAAAACAGTCTGTGAAGCTTTGCAACAAATGAAAATGAAGTTGCCCCCTTTAGAGAGTGATTTATTTAAAAAGTAAACTTGAATTAGTTCTACTTTGGCACTCTAAAAAAGCCTTAGCAACCCCCTGCCCCTCTCCGTAGGAGTCCCTATGGGAGAAGGGGAGTACATTGCGAAGTAGTTGCAAAAATAGCGTTTTTCCAGAATTATTTTTATGAAAAAGTTCAAAAATTCAAACTACTTCGCAATGTACTCCCCTTCTCCCATAGGGACTCCTACGGAGCTACCTTCGTGGGATCACCCTTGGCCGCCAACACCCGTTCGAGTTCACCCACCGACACGATGTCAAAACCGGAACCGAGGCGCGCCAGTACATTAAGCAAACCGAGGTTGGAGTTGGCCTTGACTGAATAACAGACCAGATGATCGCGCGCGCCGAACGCGCGGTCGAAGGCCCGCCACTGCATCTCTAGGTAAGCGCGCGAATACACATAGCACGGCGTGCCCACTTTGCTGGCGATATCGGCCAGCGCGACATCTTCGGCGTACAAATGGTCGCCGCGATAAGTAAAGGCGCTCGCGCTCACGGTGTCGACTGTTTCGGTTCCGCTGGCGGCGGAGGTACGGGCAAATAAAGTGGGCCCTTTTTTCCACAGCCGCTGACCAACAGCGCCAGTACGGCGATTACGTAAAAGATACGTCGGTAGGCAAACAGCATAGGGCGCCGGCTCGCAGACAGTGGCTTTAACTAGCATGCTAGAATACCTG
>JAYUQN010000582.1:0-3580 GCA_043756725.1 Saprospiraceae bacterium | reverse complement strand
TTCGGCTTTAGCCGAATCCGTCTTAACGCCTTTAGGCGTTGAATACTTGAGGGTTAGTACAACGCCTAAAGGCGTTCAGACGGGTTCGGCTAAAGCCGAAGCTACGTGAGCTATTTATTTAATTTACTTTTACCGTAGCCATAGCTAAAATAAATCAACAAGCCCAAAGCCATCCATCCAAAGAAAACGAACCACGATTTTACAGGTATTTCAATCAATAAATAGCTGCAAAAGAGGACACCTAAGATAGGAATGAGGGACCACCGTTTCAGTAGGGTGAAAATACTCACACCTGTTGCTACCATTAAAAAGATTAAAAACAAGTATTCTTGATGGTTTTCATTGGCAATATTTGTTATGGCATTGCCGACCCGCTCTCTAAATTGATAGACAAACAATGCAAATAAAACAGGCACTATAAATTGTCCATTGATATAAGGGAGTTTGAATTTTTTACTTGGATTATCATCTTTTGGCAGTAATAACACACCTGCACAAACCAAAACGAAAGCGAAAAGCGTTCCGATACTTGTCAAATCCGTCACCAAATTGGCATCCATAAACAAGGCGGGCACAGCCACGAGAAAACCTGTGACGATGGTGGCATAAGACGGTGTGCCATATTTGGGATGTATCCGTGAAAAACGTTTAGGCATCAACCCATCTCGGCTCATGCTCATCCAGATACGGGGTTGCCCCAATTGAAAAACCAAGAGAACACTTGTCGTGGCAACCACTGCACTAATGGAAATAACGTAATTTAAAAACGTCAAACCTGTTTTTTCAAAGACATAAGCTAAAGGGTCTGTAACGCCTTGAAACTCCTTATAATTGACCATGCCTGTGATGACCAAAGCTGTTAAAATATAGATAATCGTGCAAATAATTAAGGCGTAAATCATACCACGCGGCAAGTCTCTTTGCGGATTTTCACATTCTTCTGCTACTGTTGAAATAGCATCGAAACCGATATAGGCGTAAAAAACAGCAGATACACCCGCTAAAACGCCTGTGAAACCATTTGGCATAAACGGCGACCAGTTTTCAGCAGGTTTTACATAAAAGAAACCAACAACTATGACGACAAATAAAACGATTAATTTCAAGGCAACCATAAAATTAGCCCCTTTTTTACTCTCTTGTATGCCCACATAGACCAACCACGTTACTAATATAACGATGATGAAAGCGGGTAAGTTGAAAATGAGATGCCAATCGCCCATCATCGGCGCAGTTGTCCAAGCCATGCCCCCCGTATTTCCTCCTTTTGAAACGGCTGTATCGAACAGGGCTTTGGCAGTGTAGCTGTCCGTAATCATCCATTTAGGTAAATGGATGCCGACACCTTCGAGGAGATTGTTGAAATAACTCGACCAAGAGACGGCGACAACGATGTTGCCAATGGCATATTCTAAAATCAAAGCCCAGCCGATAACCCAAGCCACCAATTCGCCAAAAGTGACATACGAATAGGTGTAGGCACTGCCTGCCACGGGCACTCGGGCAGCGAACTCCGCATAGCATAAAGCCGTGAAACCGCATGTAACGGCTGTGATAATAAAGAGGAAAACGATGCCCGGACCCCCTTCAAAAGCGGCTTTGCCGATGGTTGAAAAAATGCCTGCGCCGATAACGGCAGCTATGCCAAGCGAGATTAAATCACGCAATTTTAGATTTTTTACCAACTCGCCGCTATTACCATGCGGGTCGGTTTCGGGGTTTTGGAGAACTTGTTGAAGTGATTTTCTTCTTAGTAAAGATTTGAAATTCATTATTGTAGGTTTTTAGTGAAGCCATAAAGTTAATAGAAAAAAGGAAGATTGGTAGGAAAGTAAAAAAAAATGCTCCGAAGATGTAAAATCTTTGGAGCATTTTATGAAGGCAGGTATTAAATTTAGCAGAAACCCTATTTAACGTGTTGACAGAAACCACGAATTGACTAATTTGACTAATTGTCAACACGTCAATTAGTGAAATTAGTCAAATTAGTCAATTCGTGGTTTCTGTCAACTCATTAGGCTACCTTATATAAAGGAGCCACTTGACTTTTCTCAGCCAACAATTGCTTTATTTTCGGCATCATCTTCATCGTTTCTTCATAACCAATTTCACACAGTTCATTTGTTTTTTTCATATTGAAAGAACTGAATGCTCGGATTTGTTCAGGGGCGATATAAACATCAAGGAGTTTGACATTGGGTTTGGAGTTTGTCCAAAGGCTCAAGTCTGTTACGCGTTGAGCGATGCTCAAAAAGGAATTGAGTTCTTTATTCTCTTGTAAAATGACTTTGGGTTTCACGTTTGCGCCAATGAGCAAATCGCATTTTTGGCGAATGGCGTCGGCGGGCAAGTTGTTTGTGATACCGCCATCGGCGTATAAATGACCATCAATTTCGATGGGGTGAAAAAGCCAGGGCACAGAGCAAGAAGCTATGACTTTATCGTATAAAGTGCCTGAGTTGAAAATAACGGGTCTTCCCAAATTCAAATTGGTGGCGCAGATGTGCATGGGGTGTTTGAGTGATTCGAAGCTGTTGGTCGGGATAAATTCGGCGAGTTGCTCTTTCAAATAATCCAATTTGACAAACCCTGCGCCGGGTACACCGACCAATCGGAAAATTTTATAAAAGCTACTGTTGTTGAAAGCATACGCCATGTCATCGGGTTTTACACCCGCCGCGATAAGAGTACCGATAATAGACCCTGCGCTTGTGCCAGAAATGACATCGGGTTGAATGTTATTTTCATGTAAAGCTCTGATTACGCCTATGTGAGCAATGCCTTTTGCGCCTCCTCCAGAGAGTGTCAATCCAATTTTATACATCGAGTGATTCATGTGAGTTTAGATTTAATGGGTTGTGTAAAGTCTCATAAAGGTATAGGCGATTTTTTTTAAAATCAATACCTTGATTTATTAACGTTTTAAGGTGTAAATTTGTATAATTTGAAATGTCAAAATATTGTCAATGATTTGTTTAATAGTGAATGATATGTTAATTATTTTGTATTAACAATTTTACGATAAAATACTGTCCGATCCGAAGGGATTCCTATGGAAAGGGACTCCTATGTCCAAAGGACTCCTTTCGGAGGAGAGGGGTATAAAATTTGTTAAAAAGGACAGTTTTAAACATAAAACCAAATAATCTATTCATAAAACAAGCGTGCCAAAAATTAAGTTCTAAAAAAAGCAGAATTATGATTTTAAAAACAAATTAAGATAATATAAATATAAAAAATGAATAGAAAAAACATGAAAAGTTAAGATTAAGTTAAGATACGATTCGTTAACTTTGCGAAGATTTCGTTCCAATTTTTATATCTGTTTCATAAACTAAATCAAATCCTCACAATGGAAATTAATTATTTTACCAAATTGAAAAGCGTCACACGGTTGATGCTTTTGGCTTTCGCTATGTTGTTTTTTCAACAAGCACAAGTATTAGCTCAAGGTGCTACCACAGCAGCTATGGCAGGTACAGTTTCAGATGAAAAAGGTGAAGGCTTGCCAGGTGCTTCTGTTGTGGCTATTCATGAGCCAACAGGCACTCAATATGGCACTATTACACGCGATGATGGT
>JAYUQN010000581.1:0-10030 GCA_043756725.1 Saprospiraceae bacterium | reverse complement strand
CGATAATGAACGACTATGATCAAACTCTACACGATTGGTTTTACAGGCAAATCTGCCGAATCTTTTTTTACATTACTGAAAAAAAACAATGTTCAGTGTCTTGTTGATACCCGCATCAACAACACTTCCCAGTTGTCAGGCTTTGCCAAAGCCGCTGATTTAGCCTATTTTGCTAAAACCGTTTGCAACACCGATTACAAACACAATATTGATTTTGCACCGACTAAAGACCTCCTCGCCGACTATCGCAACAAGAAACTCACTTGGACAGAATACGAAACCGAATATCTAAATCTACTCGACCGCCGCAAAATTGCCGATAAAATACACATCGAACAATTGCATCAAAATTGCCTCCTATGCAGTGAACACACGCCCGATAAATGCCACCGCCGCCTTTTAGCTGAGTATTTTCAACACCGTTTTGGTACTATTGAGATTGTACATTTAGTGACATAGAGTTGTAAGTTTTCAGTTGTTAGTTCAACATCCAAAACTGAAAACTTACAACTGAAAACTTACAACTGAAAACTTACAACTTTAATGAAAAAATTATTCATCTGCCTTGCCAATAGCCGCAAGTACAGCGGGCGTTGCATTGCTGGCATCGAACTCGTGGAGGGTGCTGATGGGCAATTGCACATCGTCCGCAACCATGAAAATAATCCGAAATGGATACGCCCTGTTTCTCAAAATGAATTTGGGGAATTGTACAACGATTGGGTACGCCATATCCGTTTGGGTGACCTCGTTGAAGTTGAAATGGCAACTTCAACGGATTTGTATGGGCATCAATTTCAAAGTGAAAATATCCCTTTTCAACCCGAGTCTATTGTGGTAAAAGACCATTTGACTTTGCATCCAGAGCGATTGAACAAGCTGGCTATCAATGACCGAACGCCGTTGTTTGGTTGTCAACGAGCCGCTGTGCCCACTGAAATAGCTGTTTCACTTCGGCGTTCGTTGCAATTTATAAGAGTGCAAAATGCCCAATTGCATTGGCGCGACGAGATAGGGCATCGTCCTCAAGAACGTTTGCATTTCAACTACAATGATACAGATTACGATTTGCCTATGACAGATATTGAATTTGTTGAAAAATATTTGTTAGACAATGCTATTTTAGAAAAAGCCAATGACGTTTATCTGACTGTTTCATTAGGATTGCCCTTTGCAGGGAAGATGTATAAGTTAGCAGCAGGAGTTTTTATAACTTAAATGTAGCACTTTAAGCTAAGGATTTTACAGAGGTTTTCGTAGAGACGTTGCACTGCAACGTCTTGGCTTTAGTCGTTTTTTTGACCACAATTAAGACGTTGCACTGCAACGTCTCTACGTAAACCTCGAATATATCTTATCATTAGGAACTATAAATCCTTAGCTTAATGGCATTGGACTTCAATCCGTGGCTTTTGATATAAACATTATTCATTCAAACAACATAATATAATTCAATGAGAAATACTTTTTTCAAACTCTGGATACACGGCATTTTGCATATTTCTGAGGAGGGTGTTCCCATTCAACCCGACTTGGCACAACCTTTTTACCATGAAATTGAAAAGCGATTTGTAGAACAAGACTGTCCCATAGCCGCCATAAATGGACAATCCGACCATGTTCACGTGCTTTTCACCCAAAATCCGCTGCTGACATTACATGAAACGATGAGCTTTGTGCAAGGCATGACCCAACGGTGGTATCAACTGAATGATGCTAAAACGGGTTGGTACAAATTTAAATGGGACGAAGGCTATTGCCTCTATTCGGTGAGTGAATCGGTTTTAGAAAAGACACAATTTTTTATTGAAAAGCAAGCCGAAATACATCAGAATCTCAACTTTTGGGATGAAAGATTGCAACTCAATAGACTGCACAAAGTAGATTTAAGTGATTTGGTTTTAACATAATTAACGGACAGACACATAGCCATTTATGGCTACTACGGCATTGATTTCAGGCATTTTCGACTTTATCGCTTGCTCAATGCCCGCTTTCATCGTCATAGCAGACATAGAACAACTTTCGCACATGCCCATCCATTTTATTTGAACGGTCATGTCGTCTGTAATATCCACCACTTCCACATCGCCACCATCCACACGCAAGAAGGGGCGTACATCGTTCAAAGCCAAATTAATTTTTTCAAGCAGGATACTTTTGTCTTCCATCACCATTTTTAATATTATTTAGACTAATTCTTTGCAAAGATAGCTTTTCTTTGATGTAATACAAATAATAAAGGAAAGGGTTTTAAGGAGTATGATTTTATATCTTTTAAAATAGGTATTTCACTGAAAAGTCTTTTATATTTGTAAAAAAATAGAAATTACTATGGTATCATTACCGCAAAAAGTAAGGCAAACGCCTTCGATAACATCCACCAAATTGCTTCGGGCTTTGGAAAATCGCCTTGCTGATATTTTGGCATTTTACCAAAAATATTATCAAGTGCCACCCTCAATTGACCCATCAATGACCGATATAATTCAAAAATTTTCCACAGCCTTGATGACCAGTCAATTGGTTTTATCTAAAAAACTCACGCTTTCTGATACAGCTCTTACCGAATTAGACGAGACGCTTTTCCGCAGTTTTACATGGATGATGGCACATTTTGTAGAAGCGGGCTATTTCGAAATTGAGGAAACAGATATGTCTCGTTTAGCCATGAATACACGCATAGAATCGGGTGTAATAGAAATAGATAAAGGTAAAGGATTCCAGCTTTCTGATAGTGATAATTTTATTAAACTGTCTAAAAATCCCCTCTAATTTGAAATGAAACGAATTCTTATTTTTGGAACAGACTTTGAGAAAATGGTTAAATTGCTCTATCGAGAAAATGCTTCTCTTTTGCTCAAAGTTTTAGAACTTGTTGCAGATACAATCCAAACACCTTTTGAAGGTTTAGGTAAACCTGAACCGCTTAAAGGTAACCTTTCTGGTTGCTGGTCGAGACGTATCAATCAAGAGCATCGATTGATCTACCGTATAAGCGATAACCAACTTGAATTAATTTTTTGTTTTGGACATTAAAACTAATAAGCTGACATGTCAAACGTACTTTCTTATTATTTCCCTATTTTCATGCTTATCTTAGCGAAAAATACACGACCTTTGCCGCTCAAAAAAATAGTCTACCTGTGTCAAATATAAAACAGCCGCTCGAATTAAACGCTGATTTTCAACACGCCTTAGATACGCTTGAAAAAACGCAACGCAATCTGTTCATCACGGGTCGTGCGGGTACGGGTAAATCCACGCTTTTGCATGTTTTTAAAAATACGACCCGTAAAAAATGTGTTGTCCTTGCGCCTACGGGTGTGGCTGCTCTTAACGCAGGCGGGCAGACGATTCACTCTTTCTTTGGTTTTCCTGCTAAGTTTTTTATGCCTGAAGATATTAAAAAACGAAAAGATACTCGCCTTTATCGCAATATAGAAGTCTTAATTATTGATGAAATTTCGATGGTGCGGGCTGATATGATTGACCATATTGATATGTTTTTGCGCATCAATCGGGAAAATATGAACCCCTTTGGCGGTGTACAAGTCATTTTTTTTGGCGATTTGTTTCAGTTGCCGCCCGTTGTAGCGACGCCAGAAGAGCAGAATTATTTTAGAACCTACTACGAATCGCCTTATTTTTTCTCCGCTAAAATCTTTCAACCCGACCATTTTAATCACACACCTTTTGAGTTGGAAGGTTTTGAATTAAATAAAATTTATCGCCAAGAAAATCGCCATTTTATCCGTTTGCTCGATGCTGTTCGCTTAAATCAAATTGATTATGATGATTTGGACGACCTCAACGCCCGCCATGTGCCTAATTTTAATGAAAAAAATTATTTTATCACCCTTTCACCTCGGAACGCCGTAGTTGATGAAATAAATAGGCATGAATTAGGTCAAATTTATACACAAGAATTTTCTTTTATCGCAGAAGTAACGGGACAATTCGACCCAAAACAGTTTCCTACTGAGGGGGTATTGAAATTGAAATTGGGTGCACAAGTCATGTTTATTAAAAACGATACAATTAAAAAAGAGTATGTGAATGGCACTATTGGTAAAATAGTGCGGCTCGACCATGATAAAATCGTTGTGCAAGTGGAAGAGAATGATGGCTCTTTGAAAAATATTGATGTAGAAAAACAAACATGGGAAATATTACGCTACAAATTGGGTGATAACGACCCGAATAAAATAGATTCGGATGTGATTGGGTCTTTCAAACAATACCCCTTGCGCTTAGCTTGGGCAATTACGATTCATAAAAGTCAAGGTAAAACATTCGATAAAGTTATCATTGACCTTACAGGCGGGGCGTTTGAACATGGGCAAACGTATGTGGCGTTGAGCCGTTGCCGCACATTGGAAGGCATCGTTTTAAAACAACGCATTCGCCCAAATGATGTAAAAGTAGATGATTTGATAGTTGAGTTCTATGAAAAAAATTTTTAATAATGTAAGCATTTTAATGTCACAAAAGAGAAGATTTTAAAGACGTTCCTCAACTTTTTAGTATGTTTTTCGTAAGAATAGGTTTATTAATAATCCAATTTTCAATAGCCTATTTATTGCACCATTATGCGGAAAATTTTGCCCTTACTGTTTCTATGCGCTCTACAAACGACTATCGTTTTAGCATTTCAAGCCCCAAATAATCTCAAATCTATCCTTGCTTCTTCTGAACCTGAAACGGAAATTGTGAAAAAAATCAATGCCCTTACAAGTGGATTGATTGCCAATCATAAGCTGAATGAGGCTGAAATAGCTGCGTCAAAAGCCCTTGAATTGGCTCAAAAAAACAGTTTTGACTTTGGTAAGGCGGATGCTTTAATCAATTTAGGTCAAATTGCTCAATTGCGCTTTGATTTTACCAACGCCATGAACTATTTTGTTGAAGCTTTACGCATCAAAGATGCCACGGGTGACAAAGTGGGCATCGCTGTTGCTAAAAACAGTATCGGCAAAGTGTTTTTTTTACAGCGCAATGAAGAAAATGCGCTCACCCATTATGAGTCAGCTTTAGCCGCTTTAGAGCAATCGCCCAATTCATCAATGGCTGCTGAAATCCACCGCAATTTGGGAGACCTTTATGTTTCTAAAAAAGTGTTTGGCAAAGCGATAGCAGAATTTGAATTAGCTTATAGAATTTGGGCTGAAAACGTTCAAGATTTGGAAAAAGCAGCCAGTATGGCTTCTTATCTTGGCAAAGTCGCTTCTGAATTTGGCGATAATGATATGGCTCTAAACTATCACAATGAGTCACTCAAATCTCACCAAAATTTGAATAATATTAAGGGCATTGCCGATGATTTTATTAATTTATCTAAACTGTATAATGTGTTGGGCGACAAGGACTTAGCTATGGAAAATGCTGACAAGTCCTTATTTTCTTTTCAACAACTTGACAACCTTTTGGGTGTTGCCAATGCTTATAATTTGCAAGCTCAAATTGCTTTGAAAGCTGGTGATCGCTCAACAGCAGAACAAAATTTTGATAAAAGCGCCGAAATATTGAGGGGGGTATCCCCGCAACCGGGTGTGCCCGAATTGTTCAAAAGTATAGCCGATGGCTTCGGTGAAATGGGCAATTATCCAAAAGCTTTTACCTATTCACAGTCGTATTCTGCCAGTAAAGACAGCCTATTCAACAATGAAAAATCCGCCTCATTGCTTGAATTGACAACCAAATATGAATCGCAATATGCTGTAAAAGAAAAGACACGTCAATTAGCTGTACTTGAAAAAGAGAAATCAACAGAAATGATGATCCGTTGGTTGCTCATAGGTTTGGTAGCTTGTGCCGCTTTTGCTATCTTTTTTGTTTTAAAAAGTTATAAGCAAAAGAAAGCAGATAACGAAAAACTGCAGGTAATGAACACAACTGTGCAACTGCAAAGTGATGAAATAGCGCGTAAAAACGTTGAAATGAACGTTGCCAATAATGAATTGTTTGAAAAAAATGAAAAATTGGATAAACTGAACGCACAATTGGTGGATGAAATTTCAGCGCGTGAAACCTCTCAAAAAGCGATTTTTAACAAAGATAATTATCTGGCTAATATCACTGTGCGGATGCGTCAGCCTTTGAGCGATATGGTGAATATTGCTCAAGCCTTGATGAATGATAAACCTCGAAAAGAACAGCGTGAACACATTCAAAATCTACAATATTCTACCAATAATCTTCTCGTTTTAATCAATGACGTATTAGATTTTTCTGAAATAGAAGCCAGTAAAATTTCACTCGAAACCGTTGAGTTCCGCCCCGATGATGTGATGCAAGAAGTGAAAAAAGAATTGAAACCCACAAAAGATGTTCGATACGAATTTAATATTGACGCTCGCATTCCAGAAGAATTAAAAGGTGACCCAACACGCTTGAATCAGGTATTGACATACCTCTTGAAAAACATGCGAAAAGACGTTAAAAATGGCGTTTTCAGAATCAATATCCTCCGAAACGAAGTGATTGATAATGAAATGACCTTGAAAATTGACATCCAAGCTGAAGGAACAGGTATCAATTTCAAAATAGTGGATATGCTTTTCAATCAACCTGCCAATCGTGAAAACTTGGAAGGCTTAAATGAAAAAGACATGGAATACGTTATTGTGCGTCGTTTAGTGGAATTGCAAAACGGAACTATACATGCCGCACAGATGAGAGATGAAACGGTTATCACCATTTTCTTACCATTTAAAGTAGTTGAAACGGTTGAAAATACCTCCAATACTGAGGGGGGTGTTCCTATGTATTACAACAACTTTTTGGAAGGCAAACGCATACTTGTGGTAGAGGACAATAAGGTAAATCAAATGTTGGTAACAAATATGCTTAAAAAGAAAGGCGTTTTTGTCGTCCCAGCAAATGATGGTATCGAAGGTTTAGAAGCCTTGAATAAAGGGAATTTTGACTTGATACTTATGGATATTCAAATGCCACGTATGGATGGCTATCATGCTGTTGCTGAAATACGCCGAATGAAAAATGTGGAAAAAGCCAATCTCCCCATTATAGCTTTAACGGCTTCGGCTTATGTAACGGAAAAAGAAAAAGCACAACTATTTGGTATGACAGACCACATCGGAAAACCTTTTTCACCAGAAGAAATGTTGGATAAAATTACGCGTGTATTAATGTCACATGATGCAGCAAAAGAGGAAACACCAAAACCCTTAATTGCCGTTATGGTTTAGATGAAATTTCATTATTTTAAGTATGTATTAAATGTTATTAGATAATTTTTTTCAAGCTATCTCAACTGAAAAGTAGAGATAGCTTTTTTAATGCCCTTTTAGTACAACTATTTTTAAATTTGGTAGCGTCAAAATGGTAGAATGTCGAAAGGGAATTTTAATAAACCCTAACGATGTAAAAATATCTATATTTGCCAAAAATAGAGTTACAAACACACAAGATTATTCCTAATTCATGAAACTTTTACTACGTATATTACTCTTTGCAGCGGCTATTGGAGCTGCAGCTTTCATTAAAATAAAATTTTTCCCCAAAGAAAATCCTGCCACTATGGGTCCCTCACAAGGAGGTGGTGGACGAGGTGGCGCATCGCCTGCTGCAACAACCGTCAATGGATATGTGGTTAGACCCGAAAAATTGGATAATAAAATCTTTGCAACAGGTACGGTGATTGCCTCTGAAATGGTGGATTTGAAGCCAGAGGTGGCGGGTAAAATCGTTCAACTCAATATTCAAGAAGGCAAACCTGTATCCAAAGGTCAACTTTTAATAAAATTGAACGATGTTGATCTCCAAGCCCAAATCCGTAAATTAGAGGCACAACTCAAACTAACGCAACAGAGCGAAGAACGCCTTAAAAAACTATTGGATATAAAAGGTATTTCACAAGATGAATATGATATTGTGACCAATCAGATCAATAATATCAAAGCGGATATTGAATTTACCCAAGCCCAAGTGGCTAAAACAGAATTGCGTGCACCCTTTAGTGGTATCATCGGTTTGCGCAGCGTCAGTTTGGGTAGCTTCGTGAATGCTCAAAGTCAGATAGCGACTATTCAAGTTTTGAATCCTATAAAAGTAGATTTCACTGTTCCAGAAAAATACGTCAATCAAGTGAAATTGGGTGACAATATTGCCTTTGGTACTGAGGGGTCGAATGATAAATACACAGGTAAAGTCACGGCTATTGAAAACCAGATTGACCCTACTACCAGAACCCTAAAAGTACGGGCAACTGCTGCAAACCCGGGCAGCAAGCTACGAGCAGGTGCTTTTATAAGAGTAGATTTCAGTTTAACTGAAATTAACAACGCCTTGATGGTGCCTACCGAAGCCATTATTCCTATACTGAAAGGGCAGCAAGTTATGATTTCCAAAGATGGGCAATCGGTGGCAGTAAAAATAGAAGTAGGCATGAGAACGGATGCTAAAATCCAAGTACTCAGTGGTCTTGAAATAGGCGATACCGTAATTACCTCGGGCTTAATGGGGTTGAAACCACAAATGAAGGTAAAATTTGGAACTGTGCAATAATTATTCTATCTCTTAACTCTATTGCGCGGTTAGTTTAAGCCACAGCCGCCAACTCCGTCATATTCCCTAATTCCCTAAAATCAACTGGCGTCACTAAACTCACGCCTTGTTCGGGCATGTGCACACCATATATAACATCCACGGCTGCCATCGTTGCCTTGTTATGCGTCACGATGATAAATTGCGAATCTTTCGAGAATTTTTTGATGATTTTATTGAATTTTTCAATATTGGCATCGTCCAAAGGCGCATCTACCTCATCGAATATACAGAATGGGGCAGGTTTGTAGAGGTATAAGGCGAAAAGCAAAGCCGTAGCCGTCAAAGTTTTTTCACCGCCAGAGAGTTGGGCAATGCTTTGCGGGCGTTTGCCCTTCGGTTTGGCAATGATTTGGATACCCGATTCCAAAGGGTTATTGGGGTCGGTGAGGATTAAATCGGCGGTGTCTTCTTCAAAAAACAGGGATTTGAAGACGTCAATAAAATGGATTCGCACGGCGTTAAAAGCCTCTAAAAACTGAGCCGTTGCCGTTTCTTCGATTTCTTTCATTGTTTCCAAAAGGCTTACTTTGGCTTGCACGATGTCGTTGTGTTGTGTGGCAATGGTATCGTGGCGAATTTTCATTTCATCATAAGCCTCTACTGCCATTGGATTTATTTCACCATAAGTATCCAATTGACGTTTTTGATTGGCAACTTTGCGCTCTAAATCGTCTTTATTCAGCCCTTCTTTCGGTGTATTATTGATAACATCGTTGACGGATATGCTAAATTCTACTTGCAAACGCTCGCCAATTGCCGTAATTTGAATTTTAATATCGTTGAATTTGTCTTTCAAATTATTAACAAACAACTGCAAATCTTGACGTTGGCGGTTGAGTTTTCGCAAGTCTTCCTCCATTTTCACAATGGCGTTTTTCTTTTGAAAATAATTTTGCTCAAACTCATTCAACGACCCTTCGCTGCCTCTGCGTTGCTTATAACTCTCTTGCAAATCTATATCGTATCGCATAATATCGTCATTCACATGCTCCAATTCTTCTTTCGATTGCACGAGCGTTTTTTCATTTTGAATCAACAAAGTTTCATTCTCATTTATCTGTCTTTCTCTAAAACTCAACTCACTTTGCAAGGTTGAAACCTTATTTTGTTGACGAATATACTCAATATTTTTTTCATTAAAACGCTGCGACGTTTGCGACATCATATCGGAAATGGAACGGAACGAACCATCTGTATCCGACATTTGAGACTTTATCAATTGAGATGCTTTTTTTCTTTCAACCAATTGATTATCAAGCGTTTGTATGCTTGTTTCAAGCGTTTCAATCTGCTCTTTAGCATCCGATTTTTTATCATCTGCTTCGTCTATGAAAGTTGAAAAATTGTCAATACGGGTTTGTAAAAACACTTTTTCTTGACGGGTTTTATTGATGATGTCGTTGAGTTGCGTGACTTCTTTCTTTTTATCGTTGTTTTTTAAAAAGGAAATATCGCTTCT
>JAYUQN010000580.1:0-3582 GCA_043756725.1 Saprospiraceae bacterium | reverse complement strand
CTTTTCACGGTTCAATTTCACTTTTCACTATTCTGTTTTCACCCCAAATTTCAAACCGACCTGCACTCTGACGTCTTGATTTTTGACCAATTTGACAGGAACAGTACCATTATTGGTGGTTGAAATAGCAAAACGGACGATAATTTTTGTAGCAGGCAGTATTTTTTTCAGCTTAACCACATCCAATTCGATAAGACTCTCTTGCTTTTGTATGGAAGTGGGTAAGCCATTTGCACCCACAGGTGCGCCTTTCATGATAAGTGGTGCTGTTTTATTGTAAAATGAATCAATAAAAATGCCGTTAGCCCCTACAAAAAAACCTTGCAAAGTAATATCCACAGGCATAGCGTTGTCGGTGATAACTTTCAAAGCGGCACTTGTTAAGTAATCATATTTTTTGATATCAAAATCAAAGGTATCCATCAAAGTAAAATTTTTGGCAGAACCGTGAATTGGCAAATCTACCTCCACTTGTAGATTGTAGGAACTGCTATCGGTCATAAAACCCCGTATGCTCCGATTTTCAGTAGGATTGGTAATGCCATCAATATCATAATCAATCGCTTTTGGATTTGAACTAATGATTTCTACCAAATTTGAATTGCTTTTATCTAAAACAAAAACCGTTTTCTTCGATTTTCCTATCTCATTGATGCTGGGATAGTTAATATCAACCCCCTCAGTAATGGCATTTTTTAAAGCCAAATGTTGACCATTAACAGAAATAACTTCCGCTACGGTTGATATGGCTCTAACAGGAATACCAAAAGAGTTTTCGAGCGTCAAGGTCATTTTAGGGTCTTCAAAACGAATTTCACCTTGATTGAGGTTTCTGATAAAATCCATTTCAATGGTATCACGCGGTGCATCAAATCTTGACATGCCGAAATAGCCTTTCACCAAACTAAATTCAAAACCCTGTATCTGAATACCTGCAATTGCCCCATTCCCTAAAGTTACAAGATTGACCCGTTCATTAGTGGTTGGACGGCGCGCATCATAATTGATGGTAATAGAACCATTAGCTGGCTCAAAATGCCAACCCGCCAAATCTATTGTTTCAAGATAAGGCAGTTGTGAAAGCGAGAAGGTTCGCTTAAAAGGAACACCATTCTTAGTCATTTGTGGTATTTTCAGAGATACTGCCAACACCTCATTTGGCACACCTCTAAAGCCCAAAGTTAATTGTCCTTTTTTAGCATCCACATAGTCAATGTCAATACCGTTGGGCACTTGAAAAGGCAAAGCCGTCACCGTATCGGGGAGTGGATAAACCAAATTGCGCAGACTGGCGAAAATATCGAGGGAAGATTGCGCCACATAATTGCCTTTATAATGCAAAATCAGTAAGCCGTCGGGCGCAATTTGCAGAAAAGCTTCTTTGTCGAACCCTTCTACAAGGTCACTTACCGATTTTTTACTATCAAATAAAGGAACTGCCCATTCAGATTGCCCAGCAAGAGATACATCATCGAAGGGGACAATACGGCAGCTTAAAAAAGTGAATAACGCAAGCAGAGTAAAAAGAAATGTATTTTTTTTCATCGAAATGGTTGCAATAATGTATGTGTGAAAACTTTTAATTAACGGACAAAGGTAAAAGCCTTCCACCAAATTACATTTTAAAAATGGTTAATAAGATGTCAATGTACGTTTGAAGTGTGCAGTGTGAAATCTGGTGTATTAAATGCCAATTTTACTGAGGGGTATTTTATACGCCCTATTTCATACCACATACTTCTAAAGATAACGTTGAAAAATTTTAACTATTGTTAAAGTTTGCGTTTCGGCAATGTCATGTTTCTGTCAAACGTTTAAAGTAAAAACAATTTTATAAACACTATTAAACCCATGTTCTCCATGCGAACCCAAGCTTTAAGCTGTCGATGTTGTCGCTCTGCGTCTTTTTTTTCATTTATTTGCTGCCCAACTTTCTTATCAAAACACTAATTTTAAAGTAAAATTTATAGAATTGACAACTTTTTATTCCGTAGGAACTCCAATGGAGAAAGCTACGGAATAAAAAGTTATCACATCTTGTGAAAATCGCAAAAATTAACCTAAATCTTCGTGCTTATATGCTTTATGCTTTCAATAACTCGTCAAAGGCTTTCTTTTATATTCAGCTGATTTATCCTTCTTCTCCCCTTCTGAATCTTTCAAATTGCCACTTTGTATCTTCGCAAATAGGTGTTTAAATTTCAAAAACTGCATCTCAAACCATTCATAACTGGCTGCTGAAAGCGCAAGGGTCACAACAAACGTCACGAAATAATAGACGGCATTTGAATAAAAATCATTGAGTTTAGCATTGTATGCCATTGCGACTTTCAAGCCTACGATGATAGCAACGCCATGCCACATATAGATGGAATAGGATATTTTACCCAAATAGTCCATCACTTTATTTTCGAGATTGACATAACTATTGGGATTTGCAGCCAAATTGAGAATGATAATGATGAAAAACAGGCTGTAAAATTCGTGGTTTATAAAAGGAATTTCAATACCATACAGGAGCATTTGTAAAACCACAGCATACGTTATCAATTGAACATATTGTGAAAAAACGAAACGCAAAACTTTGTGGTTGAGATTGTAGAGATAGTAGGCGCCAATGCCCCCAATAGCCATGCAGGAAATACGCAACATCGCAAAAAATCGGTAAACAAAAGTAAGGACTTTTGTGGCGCCATTAGCTTGGCTGATGTCTTTGGCATGGTCGGCAAAAAAGTATAACACGTTGGTAATCAATAGCAAACCAACGACAATGCCGATTAAAACTTTCAAATGGTGTTTTGAAAATTTCACCATCCAGGGCCACACAATGTAAAATTGTTCTTCGATGCCAATGCTCCATGATTGGGCTAAAAATGGCATATAAGGATACAGATTGGACACCACATTGGGTAGGAGCAAAAAGTAAAACAAGGTCTTGATACCAAAGCGATAATGCACCCCCTCAGTATAAATGGGAATATTGAAGAAAGGAATATGAGGCAAAACGAATAAACCTAAAATGATAATCAGGTAGTAGAGGGGCCATATCCGCAGCACACGTCGAATGTAAAACTTCTTGACGTCAATGGTTTTATACTTTTCTTTTTCTGCTAATAGCAAATAGGTGATAAGGAAACCGCTGAGGGTGAAAAAAAGGGTAACACCCAATTCGCCCACGATTTTGATAACATGCCAATCGTAAAAAACGCTTGGCAAGCCAAAAAACAGCTTAATTTGTTCTAAATGGTGGATAATAACCACAAAAGCGGCAATAAACCGCAACCCGTTAAGACTTGGAAAAAAGACCTTTGCTGACTGTCCGCTCATGGAAGTGTTTGTTTTCTCGTTAGTATGAATCATAAATTTGTTCAACAGCGGGAGGAAAACGCTCTATAAGCACAAAGGTACAAAAAACCTTTTTTTCAGTCAAATGGAATTTTTTGTTATATTGTTGTAAGTTATATTGTTATATTGTTATATTGTTGTATTGTTGTATTGTTGGGTGAAACGCCAACAATACAACAATACAACAATACAACAATACAACAATACAACAATACAACAATACAACAATACAACAAT
>JAYUQN010000579.1:0-3587 GCA_043756725.1 Saprospiraceae bacterium | reverse complement strand
CCCCTGTATAACGCCCTGCCCGTTTTGTTGGCAAGGTATGATTTGTTCCAATCACTTTATCGCCATAACTCACATTTGTTCGCGCGCCTAAAAACAGTGCGCCATAATTGGTCATATTTTTCAAAAAATAATCATCGTCTTTGGTCATAACTTGCACGTGTTCACTGCAAATCCGTTCCGACTCTTGAAGCATTTCTTCTTTGGTATCACATAAAATAATTTCACCATAATCCTGCCATGAAACGCGCGCAATGTCCCGGGTATTCAAGCGTTTCAAAACATGCTCTATTTGCTTGGGCAGTTCTTTAGCTATTTTTTTACTGGTTGTAATGCACACAGCAGGGGATGTGGGACCATGTTCTGCTTGACCTAATAAGTCCACAGCCACCAATTCTGCATCAACGGTATCATCACATATCACCATCGTTTCAGTGGGACCCGCCAAAAGGTCTATGCCGACACGTCCGAACAGTTGTCGTTTGGCTTCTGCCACATACGCATTACCCGGACCTACAAGCATATCAACAGCGTGTACGGCATCATTTGCACCTTCGGCAGGTGCGCCCAAAGACATTAAGGCAACGGCTTGAATACCACCTAAAACATAAATTTCATCTGCCCCTGCCAAAGCTTGAGCCGCAACTATTGCCGCAGCGGGTTTGCCTTCATAAGGCGGGGCACAGGCGATAACGTGTTTTACCCCCGCTACTTTTGCCGTCAAAATACCCATGTGAGCCGATGCTAAAAGTGGATATTTGCCGCCCGGCACATACGCCCCAACGCTGTTGATAGGAATGTTTTTATGTCCTAAAATAACCCCGGGCAGGGTTTCTATTTCAACATCCCGCAAACCCATCATTTGAATTTGAGCAAAACGCTTGATTTGCGTTTGGGCAAATTGAATGTCTTCAATATCTTGCGCCGTGAGGCTGTCTATGCAAGCTTGAATTTCAGTTGCCGTCAATTTGAAAGCAGGCGGGTTCCAGTTATCAAATTTTTGGCTGTATTCACGAATAGCTGCCCAGCCCCGTGTTTCAATATCCGCTAATATGGTTTCAACAGTCTTAGCAACTTGTTGGTCAATGTCTCGTTTTTCTTCGGCAGGTTTGCCTATTTTGATGTATTTTATCATAATTTACTGAGGGGGGTAAGCGTGGTGTAAAAAATGGATTGCTTGACAAAGGTGAGCAAAAAAAAACAATTGAGATAATCATTATAGCGCAAAAAATATGCAAAATCAATCTATTTTTGAAAGTTACACTAATTCTGACTCTAAATGAGGAAAAATTTTCCCCACTCTACCTTATTTTTTGGGTTAAAATTAGTTCTACTTTGGCACATTAGAAAAGCCCGAGCAACCCCTGCCCCTAAAGGGCAATGCCATTAAGCTAAGGATTTATCCCAATGTTTACGTAGAGACGTTGCAGTGCAACGTCTCTACATGAACCCCGAATAAATCGAACTATAAATCCTTAGCTTAATGGCATTGCCCTTTAGGGGCAGGCGATTGCTCGGGCTTTTCTAATGTGCCAAAGTAGAACTAAATACATGCGTAAATAACCATTTGCGTATATGCGTAAATACAGAAAACACTAAGCTATTCCGCACTCAGCATACTCTGCGTGAAATTAATCAAAAATGCGTAAGTGGTTATTTGCGTATATGCGTAAATACAGTTATCTTGCCGCCCTAAATGAAATGAAAAACATAAAATGAAGAATACCACGCCTATCAAAGAGCGGCTTCACAAAACAGCCCTTGACCTCATTATCCATCCTGCCACCATCAAGGATGCCATATTTCAGCACTCTGTTTTGTGTCAAACTTTCCTCCCTTATCGCAATCCGGGCGACGATGTGCGGGTTTGGCAACAGCATCAAGGCAATGTGTCCTTAGCTGTGCAAGCCAATGATGCCTTAAATCCTGAAAGCAATCGCTTTGAGTTTGTGGGTTTGCCTTATGGTACAAAAGCCCGACTTATTCTCGCGCACATAAACTCGCAAGCCATCAAAACGGGTGATAAAACCCTTCATATCGAAGATAGTATGTCGGCTTTTATAAAATCTCTGGGCTTGAATACCGACGGACGCACCATTGCGGAAGTAAAAGAACAACTCCGCAGACTGACAACGTCTCTTATTTCATTGGGCTATTCCGATGGGGAACGCACCATGCAAGTCAATTTTCAGATAGTAAAAGCCTTTGATGCTTATTTTCCGAAAGATCAAAACAAGCGCGTGATGTGGAATTCCACTATTCAATTGACCGATGATTATTTCAATAGTTTGATGAATCACGCTATTCCTTTGGATGAAAGAGCTTTAGCGGCACTTTCACATAACGCTATGGCATTAGACATTTACGCTTGGTTGGCACAACGTCTGCATCGCGTTGCACCCAACGCCCCGCAGTTTGTTTCATGGCAAAACCTTAAAGACCAGTTTGGAAGTGGTTACAATGAAATGAAAAAATTTAAACAAGTTTTTAGAAAAACATTTCAGTTTGTTCGGTTGCAGTACCAAAGTGCACGAATTGAAGAAGATATTAACAAGGGTTTATGGCTTTATGCCTCCCCTACCCCAATACCGAGTAAACATATTCCTATAATTGGTAAATAAGTTCGTGCACTTTGGTACGAAGCACGTGCAGTTTGGTACTTTATTTTTTAAATGTTCGTGCAGTTTGGTGCAAAGTACGTGAAGTTTGGTACGCAGAGCCAACTATAACAAATTTGGTACGTGCACTTTGGTTCTTTTGTTATAGTTGAAAGTTATCCACGTGTATTTTAGTACCAACGTTCGTGCACTTTGGTACGAAATAGCGAAAAAAGCACGTGCAGTTTGGTGCTTAAACCTATATACTATATTCCTATAGTTTTTTACCTATAACAACAAAAAACGTGTTGTTCTTTTTTTCAAAAAATTAAAATTAAAAAGCACGTGCAGTTTGGTACGCTTTAACTTAAAAACTAAAAAAAATGGTTATTTCAGTGACTAATTTAAAAGGCGGGGTCGGAAAATCGACAATTTCACGCAATTTAGCGGCTTATTTTGCCGATAGAGGCGTGAAAGTCTGTTTGGTGGACACAGACATCGAACAGCGCACAACCTGCGACTGGGCAGAACGCAGAGGGGATGATGCCAAATACATTCCCGTCTTTCCCATGACATCCGTGCAGACGCTGCCCAAAGACGTTGAAAACCATGAAAAGGACGGCTACCAATTGGTGATTGTGGATGGTGTGCCGCAGTTGGATAAAGTAGCAACGCGTACCATTCTAATTTCGGATATTTTACTCATCCCCATTACGCCAAGCATAGACGACATCAAGTCTTTTGAACGTTTTTTGTCTCGCTACGAAGAAGTGAAAACACATCGGGACAATATCCCCGCTTTTCTCATTCTCAATAAGTTTTCAGGGCGTAACAAAGAAGACCTTGAAATGCAAGAAGCCCTCAACCTGTTTTCGGAATATGGCATCACCCAATTGAAATCCACGATTGCCACAAGAGTCGCTCACGCCCGCTCTTCCAAATACGGCTTAACCGCTTATGAATGGACAGAAGACGACAAAGCCCGTCAAGAAA
>JAYUQN010000578.1:0-3590 GCA_043756725.1 Saprospiraceae bacterium | reverse complement strand
TTTTGGAATTTATCAAAAAGCAAAACTACAAATTCATTCATGGATTTTGGGATAATGACAAAACAGGATTGGAGTTAAAAACCTATTTTGAGGAAAATTTGGGCATCCATAAAGTGATTTCTTGGAATCACCTCTATCAGCCCCATAAAGACTTTAATGAAGCAATTGTTGAAAAATCTAAGCAAATAATGCGGTAATTGCAGTTTAAATACTTTATTTGCAGTATATTTCAGTTTTTAACCGTTTTTATCAGTAAAATTAAGTCGCTATGGAACAAAATAATAAAATTGTCCTTTTTCAAGAAAAGCAAGTCCGCAGACTCTGGCATAATGACCAATGGTATTTTTCAGTAGTTGATGTCATTGAAGTCTTAACGGATAGTTCGCAACCGTCAAGATATTGGGCAGACATAAAAAAGCGGACCAAAAAGGAAAGTAATCAATCTTTCGCATTTTGCGAAAGATTGAAACTCCCAAGACCTGATGGTAAAACATATCCTTCGGATTGCGCCAATACTGAGGGGATGCTTCGGATAGTCATGTCTATACCTTCGCCCAAAGCAGAGCCTTTTAAGTTATGGCTTGCCCAAGTAGGGAAGGAGCGCATGGAGGAAATCGAAAATCCAGAAATCGGATTTGAACGATTGAAAGATATTTATAAGGCTAAAGGCTATTCTGTTGCTTGGATTGATGCCCGTATAAAAAGCATTGAAACACGGAAGGAATTAACAGACGAATGGAAAAATAGAGATGTACAAGAAGGGCAAGAATATTCTATTTTAACTGCCCAAATTGCCAAAGCGACCTTTGGCTTAAATCCATCTCAACATAAAGCGTTAAAAAAATTAGACAAGCAAAACCTACGTGACCACATGACCAGCCTTGAACTAATTTTCACGATGTTAGGGGAGGAATCAACAAGGCAAATAGCAATTGAAGACGATAGTAAAGGTTTTGATGAAAATAGAGTAGCAGCCCAAAAAGGAGGGCAAGCAGCAGGGAAAGCAAGAATAACCTATGAAAAAACACGGGGTGTTAAAGTGGTATCTTCTGAAAATTATTTAAATCAAGTGGAAGATTCTGAAAAGAGGAAGCAACTCCCTGATGATACAGGCAATGATACAAGTGAAAAAACTTAGACATTAAAAGCAGTTTTTATACTGCAAAATACTTTTATTTACTGATTAATCAGTTTTTTATTTTCAATAGCATTATTAGAAACATGACGAAGGGGCGTTCCATTTTGGAATGCCCCTTTGAACTTTGGCATATAGCAACCGTACCCAATTTAGGTACAGTTGAGAAACATAAGCAGTATTAATACTGGTTTATACTTAAATAAACTGCAAAACGTGATAAATATTTTCTTTTTTGCAAGTAAGCATCAATAAAAAGCAACTTTTCGCAATAACCGAAAAGTTAAAATAAGCCGATTAAAAACGGGTCTTCGCCCCCATTCCTGTCAAGTAGTATCCCCTATTTTCGGAAGTCGCTACGCTTTGTTCCTGCAAACAGGGTGATTCCCCTCTACTTTCCCTCATAAGATTTCATTGCGCTGCGCTCCATTAAAAATCTTCTTTCGGTGACACTCATACCCCCTATTACGAACCTCGCTACGCTCTAAGAGGGTTCTCTTCGCCAGAGGGCATCAGGTTAATAACTTTTTATGAGAAAGTTTTTAACCCTTTAATAACAACTAAAAGCGAGGATAAAATGAAAGACATAACAACAACTGATTTTTCAAAATTTGGATACAGAGAAAGAGAACTTGCCGCAAAACTTTTAGCGGCATGGAATGAGCAAGGACTTCCTGAAAATATGGAAGAATATAAAATAGCAATTATGTTCAATACGCAATCTGGCAATGTATTTCTAATAGACGCAGAATTTCAAGTTGCGATGATGAATGGTGAAGCCCTTGAAACTTTTTATACCGATTTTGAAACAGGTGAAGAAGGTTTTAAAGACGAACTTTCAGAAGAAAGCAAAACACGACTTGGATTATAATTTTAACAAAAGAGGATTTATGAAAATAACATACACAAAAGAAACAACAATAGCCTTATTTGACGACAATGACTTACCCAAAGGCATAGACTATAAAAACCTATTTGACACTGTTGAAAACTCAAGACATTACATTAATTGCGTTGATTTTTATTACAACGAAAACGGCACTGTTTGTTTTTTCAAAATAGTTGATGAAATAGAATTTTTGGAGACTGTCAAACTGGATTTTAGAAAAAGAACACTTAAATTATTAGAGGCGTTTCTTAACCAAAGACAATTTAAAGATTGTAGCATCATATTTTACAATTACAGGGGGTAATAAGGGAAAGCAAATAGGGGGGGGTGAAAATAATCCTTCCCAAACAAAAATAATTTGATAAAATAACCATAAAAAGGAGCATATTATGAGCAAAAACAACAAAGTAGAACTACACGGCTTTTTAGGTTCAGACCCAAAAATGGTAACAAAAGACGGTAAAAATTTCATCGTTTTGAACTTGGCAACAACCGATAGTTACCCAGTTGCAGACGAAAAGACGGGTGAAATAACTTGGAAGGATAAAGAAACAGTATGGCACGATGTCTTGATATTCCGCACAACAACCGCCCAATTTGCCAAAGAGTTGAAAAAAGGCGATAGGGTAGAGGTAAGCGGCACATTGTCATACAGACCTTTCAAAGATGCAAACGACTATACCCGTAAACAGGCGACCATAGTAGGCACATATATTGAAAAAATTGCTTACAACAAACAAGAGGAATTGCTTTTAAAAAGTATTTCGGAAGTGGTAGAAGAAACTGTAAAAAGCTAATTTTACTGAGGGGGTAGCGTCAAAACTACACTCTTTATATTTTTTACTGTTGAAAAGAAAAAGAGAGGGGTATGAAAACACCTTATGAACAGATTTATGAGAAGATCTATAAACTTATTCCAAAATTGGATATAATGGAAGCAGGGGAAGCGGTAAAGCTCAAATCAGAGGGTTTTATGGACTTGAATGTAGATAAACTGTATCACGATGATACAAAAAATGTTACCATTATAGCCTTGAGCCATTACTATAAACACCCATCGGGCGATATGATAGCCGACCCAGATATGGAAATCAAAATACACCATAATTCAAAAATGGCAGAAGCCTTGACTTATCAAGATAGTTTTGGTTATAGTCAAGTTTACCCGAAAGAAGGCTTTGTCAATCCAAAAGCGAAAACCGAATTAAACCAATTTTTGAATACATGGCTTAATAATCTCAAAGCACAGGGTCATACAGTTAAAGGGAATAAAGGTAAAGACAGCCCAAACAATGGGCAGGGTAGGGGATAGGTTTTTTAAAAAGGGTATGGGCAATTTGCCCACACCCTTTAAATTAAATTTTAAGTAAAGAGGAATTTATGGTAAGCCAAATAGCAGAAGCTCCAAATCAAAAAAAAGGAAACAGCCTTGATAATCTTGCTTATGACAATTTGAAAAAACTTTGCCCTGATATTGCCAAATTGAAAGAAGGGGAGTTTTTGATTTTAAAAACCAAATCTAAAACCGCCCTTGATGTGAGCATTGGCTGTAAGCACCCCGAAAAG
>JAYUQN010000577.1:0-3595 GCA_043756725.1 Saprospiraceae bacterium | reverse complement strand
CTGTTTTTTTTAACAAAAAGCCATTGTTCATTAAGGCTATATTTATAGCAAAAATGGGGGGAACTTTTTTTACCCGTTTGTACAGCCTATGCTAAGGACGTGTTTCACGCTTTGCTTAGAAAATTTCAAGCAAAGTGTGAAACACGTTCTTAGCATCTTTCAAAATCTACTCCTAAGGCTTTATACAATTGAAATTTTCAAGTAAAGCGTGAAACACGTCCTTAGCATCTTTCAAAATCCTTAGCATCCTAATTCAAATCAATACCCCGGATTCTGCTTATACAAACCATTTGTAAAAGTAATCTCTGCTTGCGGAATCGGCAAATATTCATCTCGCCCTGCGGTAAATTTACCACTGGCTAAAAACGTTCTTTTTACTTTTTCCTTTGCCAAATACGCATTCAAAGTCGGCTCGGCAATGCCCCAACGCACCAAATCAAAGAAACGAGGACCTTCGGTAGCAAACTCCATACGGCGTTCCCATTGTAAAGCTCTGCGGGCGGAGACTTGCGTCCAACCTGCGGCTGTATAAGGTTTTACGTTGTATTTTGAAGCAAAAGTGCCGTCCGCTTTTTTCAACTTGCCTGTACTGGCGGCAGCTCTATCTCTCACTTGATTGATTAAAGGCAGGGCTTTGTCTTGTTCACCCAATTCAATATAGGCTTCTGCTTGTATCAACAAAATATCATCGTATCTTAAAATATCATAGTTCTTGGCTGTACCCATAAAAGGACCGAGTTTAAAATAAGAACCACTTGTCGCCAATTGTTGAAACCGCATGGTGTGGTAATTGCCATAAACACCCGCATCACGCACCCAACTATTGCTGAATAGTTTTGTATTATCGTATTTATAAACGTGTCCGTCAATGCCAACGGTGTGGTCAAGGCGAGGGTCAACTGTTTGTGTTGCCAAGTTCGCATCGGTATTGTTAAAAGTATCAAAATTCGGATAACCATTGGCATCAGTTGTATGGGCATTTACCAAATTTTGACTGCCCGCATGAAAACCGCAGCAACCATACTGAGGGGCTCCATGTGGATAATTTAGACCGTCTTCATAACTCATACGACCCGAAGTTGTTCCATCATTGATAGTAAATTGGATAGCGAAAATTGATTCCTTGCTGTTTTCCGTTTCAGGTAAAAAATTATCGCCAATATCCGCATTGAGCGCGTATTTACCCGATGCAATAACGGCTTGGGTCAAGGTCACAACTTCTTGCAGTCTTGTTTTATTAATAGTCGTCACTTTGTGGTTATCATCTTGCTCGTAGGCTTGAAACAACCTCAATTTTGCTAAATAGGCTTGAGCCGCTGATTTATTTGCCCTGCCCAATTCCTTTTGAGAAGTCGGCAAATTGTCAATAGCATACTGAAAATCAGCCGCAATTTTATTCCAAGAATCATCATTTTTAAGCACGTTTGTCACTTTTAAAATATCCTCACTTGTTGCCGCTTCATCAAAAATTGGGATATTTTTATACAAAAGTTTCATGGTGAAATAACTGTGCGCTCTTAAAAAACGCAATTCCGCCAACCGTGTTTTTTTATCCGGAAAATTGGCATCTGTCAATGTATTCACCGCCCGTAAAGCGACGTTGCAACGTGAAATAGATTTAAAAAGATTTTGCCAAGAGCGTGTGACGAACCAACCCATATTGGGGGTCACTAAGTTGTAATGTTCCATCGCATCAACATCGCCAACGTCGCCCGTACCGCCACCGCCTTTGTAGGCATCATCAGAGCGCACGCTGCCAAAAGCCCACATACTGTAAATGGGCCCAATCATATCGCCATTACCGATAGCGGCATAAGCGGAAGTTACCAAGCCTTCAATGGCTGTGGGTGAGGTTAAATCTGCGGACGACAATACGCCCGTAGGTGTATAATCGAGCGAGCCTTTACACGAGCTGACAATAAGAAGCCCTGTGATTAATATGGTGGATAATATTTTATTTTTCATTGCTGAATTTTCATTTATTTTAATAAAAAAATAGTATTCATGCGAATAATGAGTTAAAAGCCCCGTTAGGGGTGCAATATTGGTAATAATCAAGTCTATTCACTTCCAACAGCCCCTTTAGGGGTGAAATATTGGTAAACTCGAAGCTATTTCACCCCTAAAGGGGCTTAATATGGGGTATTTTGGCGTTTTTTTACCAATATTGCACCCCTAACGGGGCTTTTAACCCATTATTCGCATATATAATACATTTATAATCAATATTTTAGTAAAAATACTGAGGGGGTGCTAACTCTTGAATAGTTTAAAATTCTGTCCATTACCTACAAGTGTCAAAATCCAAAAACCCGAAGGGTTTGAACGTGAATAACCCCCGATGCAATCGGGGGGCAAAGCGCAGGAACGCTTGCTACAAACCCGAAGGGTTTGAATGTGCTTACTCAAATTAGGATGCACACATTCAAACCCTTCGGGTTTGCAGCAAGCGTTCCCACACTTTGCCCCCCGATGCAATCGGGGGTTATTCACATTCAAACCCTTCGGGTTTTTGGATTCAAAGAACTTATCAGTAATGGACAGAGTTTAAACTTTCCAAGAGTTTTAGCTGAAAATTAGATTAAAACGACGCATTTATCCCAAAAGTGAATGTTTTAGGAATGGGTATCGGGTCAAGGTCAATGCGTTCTGGGTCAGGGCTTAAATACTCTTTGCTTTTAGTCCAAAAGACATTTTCAGCCATTGCATAAAAACGCAATCTTGTAAAGACAGATTTAGGCATAATACTATAACCCAATTGCAGATTCCGCATTTTAAAATAAGAGGTACTCACTAAAAAATAATCAGAACCCCGTTTTTCATTGTTATTATCTGCAAGCGATAGGGCAGGAACTTTTGAACCCGTATTTTTAGGTGTCCATGCGTCAAATACACCCGGTCCAATATTTTCACGACCTGCAACAAAATTGTTGAATATGCCATACACATCAAAACCTGTTCTACCCGCTACGCCTGAGCCAAAAGCCGAGAAATCAAAGTTTTTATAGGACAAGTCAATTCTCAAACCGTATTCCAAAGCGGGAAGCGTTGTACCTATCCATGTTCTATCCAAATCGTCAATTTTTTTATCGTTGTTAATATCCTCATACCGCAACCTGCCGGGACCTGCGCCAACTTGTTTAGCCGCACCATCTACCTCCGATTGAGATTGGAAAATACCCATCGTTTTATACCCAAAAATATCAAATTGAGAATGACCGATAATGGTATTAACCAAATTACCTGCATAAGCTGGACGCACATTCTCTGGCAATTCCGTTATTTTATCTCTAAAACGGGCGAAATTTGCTATGACATTGTATTTCAATTCGCTCTTTGTATCGCCCCGATAACCCAATACAAATTCAAAACCTTTGTTCGATTTTGAAGCACCATTCACAGTTTTTGTCTGCCCTTCACCCAGAGCGGACGCAACGGGTGGCGTAATCAAGATGCCCGTTGTTTTGCGGGTGAAATAATCGAATGAACCGAAAATTTTATTGTTCAAGAAACCGAAATCAATACCTGCATTTGTTTCATCAGTTGTTTCCCATTTAAGGGCAGAGTTGGCCGCTTGTGTTTGAACAAAACCTGA
>JAYUQN010000576.1:0-3606 GCA_043756725.1 Saprospiraceae bacterium | reverse complement strand
CTATAAACTTATTCCAATTGGGGTTTAAGAACAAAATTTCTTCCGCATCTATTTCCCAAGCGCTGCGGACTGTGGTATCTATAATCGTTTGGCTGCCTTTGCCAAAAGGAGCTTTATGTGCCACTTTTAGCAATTCCGCTATTTGGGAGGGCGTGATGGGAAAAGATATTTCAGTTATATCGCCGATTTGTAACCCGGGCGGTATAAATTCTTTGGTTCCAGAGAGGGCAAAACTACCGTTGCCTTCTATACCCTCTAAAATATTGAGTAATTGATTGCCTAATGATTCCATGATAATCTCATTGTAGGTTTAAAATTGACATATTAAAGTGACAAAGTTCTTATTTTAACAATGAAATACAAGAAACAGGGGTTAGAAATTTAATAAAATTATATTTTGATTTGCAAAAAATGAATTCAAGGGTGCTAAATAGGTGCTGTGTACAAAACCAAACAAAAAGCGAATTCACAATGGAAATCGCTATTTGGTTTTATCAGCTTAAACAAGTATCTTTCCTTTGTTTTTAGCCCATTTTCTCACTACTTTTGCCGTTATAAAAGATAAAGCATCCAATGAAAAAGAAATTCAACATAACAGGTCTATGTTTTCCCGACCAGCATTATATGGCTGATGTGTCTAAGAAATTAGACCAAGCTCTTAACATGATAGAAGAAGGCGACTATTTTATCATCAACCGCCCCCGTCAATTTGGGAAAACGACGACCTTGTATAGTTTATCAGATAGGCTGGTGAAAACGGGGGATTATATTGTTTTCAATATGAGTTTTGAAGGCGTAGGCAATCTTATGTTTCAGGATGAAAAGGCTTTTTCACAAGCCTTTGTCGAGTTATTAGCAGGGTTTGCTATGGAGAGCGCACCGACATTTAAGGCTTGGTTTGATGAAGAAGCACCTAAAACGCATAGTTTAAAAGACTTATCTGACCTTATAACAGAATTTGCTAACAAAATTGATAAAAAAGTAGTTTTGCTTATTGATGAGGTTGACCAGAGCAGTAATAATGAATTATTCATACTGTTTCTCGCCATGCTGCGTAATAAGTATTTGCAAAGAGGTCGTTACAAAACTTTTCACGCTGTTGTGTTGGCGGGTGTACATGATGTGAAATCACTAAAACTCAAATTACGCCCCGATGAGGAGCAAAAGTATAATTCTCCGTGGAATATTGCGGCTGAATTTAAGGTGGATATGACCTTTCAACCCTCGGAAATAAAACCCATGCTTGATGAATACAGTGCGGACAAAGGTGTGAAAATGAACACACAAGAGATAGCAGACCGCTTGTTTTACTTTACTTCGGGTTATCCATTTTTGGTGAGCAAGTTGTGTAAAATGCTCGATGAAGATTTTATGCCTCAAAAAGCCGTTTCCGAAGGGATTCCTTTGGAAAAAGAATGGATAGCCGATGATATAGACACAGCCGTTCAACGACTAATCAGAGAGCATAATACAAATTTTGATAGTGTTATTAAAAACTTAGAAAACAATCCAAATCTCTACGAATTGGTGTATAATATATTGGTTATTGGCGACCAAAGTGACTATAATATTTATGACCCTCTTGTGAGTTTGGGCATGTTGCACGGCATTTTCAAAAATGGACAAGGTATTCGGATTCATAATAAAATTTATCAAGAACTGATTTACCATTATATGACCTCCAAAACGAAATCAAGGCTTATTATGGGGGATTATACTTTTAGCCCAAATTTTCGATTAGCAGATAATCGGTTGGATATGCCTCTGGTTTTGACGAAATTCCAGGCTTTTATGAAGGAACAATACAGCAAACATGACCATGATTTTGTGGAGCGCAATGGGCGTTTGGTGTTTCTGGCTTTCATAAAACCCATTATCAATGGCTATGGATTTGATTTTAAAGAACCGCAGATTTCGGAAGAACGGCGGCTCGATGTTATTATTACTTATTTTGAACACCGCTATATCGCTGAACTAAAAATATGGCGTGGTATCGCAGCCCATAAAAAAGGTTTGGTACAATTAGCGGATTATTTAGACCGTCAAACCCTCTCCGAAGGCTATCTCCTAATTTTTGACCCTCGAAAAACGAAAACTTGGAAAAAAGGATGGGTGACGGTGCAAGGAAAAAAAGTGTTTGCTGTTTGGGTGTAAAACGATACCCCCCTCTCCATAGGAGTCCCTTCAGACAGTATTTTATAAAAAGAAAAGCGTCCCGATGTTGTCGGGATGCTTTTTATTTTTATAAAAACCCAAATGTTAAAAAAAAAATGTGCCAAAAAAAGGCTGATTATCAATCAGTTATGCAAAATAAAAGAAATTATTTTTCAAAAACGCTTGTTTATTTAAGACAGACTTCCTACCTTTGCCCCGCTTTTGAAAGAACCCTACTCAAGAGCACTTTTTAATCACTATTTGATTCATTTTTTTAATTTCATACGACATGCTCAAGTTGAGTTATAGAACAGTCTCTGTGCGTAAGGAAGATGTAAAACCTGAATGGTTTATTGTAGATGCTGACGGGGAAACCGTGGGTCGTCTATCAACCAAAATTGCATCTATACTGAGGGGTAAAAATAAACCCACTTTTACACCACATATTGACACAGGTGACTACATTATCGTCCTTAATGCTGGTAAAATTCGTTTTACAGGTAATAAAATGGCGCAAAAGGTTTATTTGACATATTCGCTCCATCCGGGCGGTCAAAAATCTGTCATTGCAGAAGATTTGTTGGCTAAAAAACCTGAAAAAATCTTGGAAGAAGCGGTGAAAGGAATGTTGCCTAAAACAAAATTAGGTCGTGCCCAGTATAAAAAATTATTTATTTATACAACGGATACACATCCACACGCGGCGCAAAAGCCATTACCACTGGCTTGATTTTGGATTTCAGATTTTGGATTTCAGATTTCATGCTAAACTTGAAAATTCACGATTTGAAATAAGGACATCATTGAAATTAGTTTAGCTTATGATTCTATAATTTTTTATTGAAAATCAAAAAAATTTAGGTCTCAATACGCACTACTAATTACTCAATACTAAAAATTTAATTTAAAAATCAGAATCCTTATTCATAAAAAATGGAACAAATTAATGCCGTAGGAAGAAGAAAGGCTGCCGTTGCCCGCGTCTTTTTGAGAAAAGGCGAAGGTAAAATCACGGTAAATGGTAAAGACTACCGCGAATACTTTCCTCAAATGCATATTACGCCTTCTGTTGCCGACCCGATGCAAACCGTGGACGTGGCAACAGCTTACGATATTCTCGTTAATGTTAATGGGGGTGGTTTCAAAGGTCAAGCAGAAGCTGTACGTATGGGAATTTCTCGTGCCTTAGTGAAGTTGAACGAAGAATTCCGCAAACCGTTGAAAGTTAAGAAATTCTTGACACGTGACCCACGGGCAGTTGAACGTAAAAAATACGGTCGTCCGAAAGCGCGTAAACGCTTCCAGTTCTCTAAACGTTAATCGGTACGGGTTACCCCTTATTCGTTATTGGTTTGAGCAACTTTACGATTGTCTCACCAATTTTTGAAACTAATTTTAATAGACAATTATCAATTTCAATTATAAAATGGAGAAGCCTTCATATAAAGAAAT
>JAYUQN010000575.1:0-3609 GCA_043756725.1 Saprospiraceae bacterium | reverse complement strand
AGAAATCAACTTTTTTCAAAGAGAATATCTTGGACCCGCTTTTCAGAAAAATTGGGCTATTCCCTTAGCAAATAATGAATGGGTGCTTTTAATGGATGCGGATGAACGGGTTTCAAAGAAAATGCAGCTTGAAATCGCCGAAATACTGAGGGGGTATCCCATGTCAGATGTTCGATGTTCGATGTCAGATTCATCACAACTCATAACTCATAACTCACACCTCATAACTCAAAAAGACTGTTATTGGATAGGTTTTATCCATTATTTTATGGGTAAAAAAGTGCTCTATTCAGGTTGGCAAAATGATAAAACTATAAGGCTTATTAAAAGAGATAAATGCCGTTACAATAACAATAAAGTGCATGAAGAAATCATAACAACGGATTTGCAAGTTGGACAATTAAAAAATAAATTTGAACACTATACGTTTAAAGACATTAACCACTTTATAACCAAACAACTGCGTTATGCAGCTTGGTCGGCACAGGATAAAGAAAATTCGACAGGACGCATTACATACTTCCATCTCTTGCTAAAACCTTTTTTTCGATTTTGCAAACACTTTATTTTAAAAAAAGGATTTTTAGATGGCTACGTGGGTTTTATCATCAGTGCGGTTGCTGCGTGGAGTGTTTTTATGCGCTATGTTTATATGCTTGAAAATAGAAAAGTACTCAAATAAATTTCTGTTTCCCAATTTCGAATTCGTTTTTTCTTATTAAAAAAAATTTAATGAAAATGAAAAAGTTATTGTTTTGTGTTTTGTCAACTTGCTCTTTCCTTTTTTTTACATCTTGTGACACCCCTTCAAAAGGCTCTACCGCCTCCACAAAACCCAAAGAAAAACCTGCTCAAACAGAAGAGAAACCACCTGCTACACTGGTGAATTTTATCAACAGCGATGATATTGATGCCGCTTTGCTACGTGCCCAAAAAGAAAAAAAAGTCCTTTTTATTGATTTTTATACCAGCTGGTGCACACCCTGCCGCATTATGGAGCAATCCGTTTTCAAAGATGTTTTAGTCGCTGACTATATGAATCAAAATTGCATTTCCATCCGCGTGAATGCAGAGAAAGGCAACGGACCCAATATGAAAATTGCTTATGCCGTAGATGCTTATCCCACCATGCTTTTTTACTCGTCAAAAGGCGATGAAGTGGCGCGTAAAGAAGGTTCATTGGGTATAGAAGATTTTAAAAAATATATGAAAGCCTCTGTTTGGAAAGCTAAAAATCCTGTGGGAACGCCTTGATTGCGAAGATTAAATTTAGCTTAAGTAACGCATAAAATTTAATAATTTCCTAACATTCACTTAATGTACACTTAATATAGCACGCGTATTTTTGTATTTAAAAATTGAAATAGTTTTTAAATGAAAAGAAAAATCGAAATCGTTGTTTTATCCGACCTGCATTTAGGCTCAAAAACGTGCAAAGCCAAAGAACTTTTAAACTATTTGAAAAGTATCAAACCGCAGATTTTAATACTGAATGGCGATATTATCAATACATCGTTTGTAAAAGCCTTACCAATGGAGCATTTTAAGGTTATAAATCGCCTTATGAAAATGCTGACACAAGGAACTCGTGTTTATTATATAACAGGCAAATCTGATGCAAGTGTAAGGCGTTTTTCCGATTTTAGCAACGGCAATTTGTATCTATGCGACCATTTGGTTTTACTACTTGGGGGCAAAAAATATTGGTTTTTTCATGGTGACGCTTTGGATACGCCTTTTTTAAATACTGGTGGTATAAAGTCATTTTTTTTTAGGCATTTATCTTTTTTTAAAATATTAAATCCTTTCAAGGCACATTTTAACGATGAAAAATTTGAAGAAAGAGTCTTAAAACTCGCTGATATTGAGGGGTATGATGCTGTCGTTTGCGGACATTCTCACTTGCCAAAAATTGAAAAAAAAGATAATATCCTTTACCTCAATTCAGGTGATTGGGTCGAAAACTGCACCGCTTTAGAGTATAATTTTAGCGAATGGTCAATTTATAAATATGATGCGCTTGATTTTGACACCATAAATCCTAAACTCAAAGTCAAAGATTTGGAATTAGATGAAGATGAAATAAAAATGCTTCAATCTGAAAAGGAATCTAAAAAAGCTGTTTTGAAAAAGCCGAAAGACTATGTGATTATCAAATCTCGCAATTCCGATGATTGGGTGCATAATGAACAATTGTGGGATGGCATCGAAGTATAAAAATCTAATCATTCACGCTTTCAAAAAGCCGACAATCCTAAAAATTGTCGGCTTTTTTTATTTTACCAAAACTTTTATTGATTGTTTAAACAAAAGGTTTTAAATTGCGCTTTTAAAATACAATCTCTTACTCAATGTACGCAAAAGAAGAACAACGCCGCCTGTTTGACCTGTCCAAACAATTTTTATCTGACACCACCGACCTTCAAAAAGAGGAAAATATAGTGTCAGCCAAATCGCTTGTCACTGACTTACAAGCCGTTTTACGCTATCACGAATGGCGATATTATATCATGGACGACCCTCAAATATCGGATTATGAATACGATATGCTCTATAAAAAATTGGAGCATCTTGAGGATTTGTATCCGCAATTCATCACAGCCGATTCGCCGACTATGCGCGTTGGCAGTGATATTACGGAGGGGCTAAAAGCTGTTCCGCACTTGACGCCGATGCTTTCGCTTGATAATTCTTATGATGCAGAGGATTTGTTGGATTTTGACAAGCAGATAAAAAAATTGGCAGATATGCCCGATGATGCGGAAATTGACTATTGCGTAGAGCCTAAATTTGATGGCGGCACTATTGCTTTGGTCTATGAAAACGATGCGTTAGTGCAAGCCTCCACACGGGGCAATGGCGTTGTAGGTGAGGAAATGACGCATAATGCCAAAGTGATGCGTTCTATACCTTTGCGCGCCGCTTTTTCAAAGCATAATCTTAAAAAAGTAGAATTGAGAGGCGAGGCTTTGATTCGGAAAGATACTTTTGAAAAAATTAATAAACAACGAGAAGCAGACGGTTTGACGCTCTTTGCCAATCCCCGCAATGCTGCCACAGGTGGTTTGCGCACAAAAGACACAAAGGAAAGCAAAGCCCGCGGTATCGAAGCCTTCGTTTATCAAATGGGTTTTGCTGAAAATAAGGAAGGACAGCAAATAACTCGCAGCTTTCACACGCACCATGAAAGTATTGAATTTTTAGGCAGCTTGGGTTTCAAAGTTCCTAAAACGGGGCATGAAACCAAAGTCTGTAAAAACATTCAAGAAGTCATTGCTTTTTGCACCGAATGGCAGGAAAAACGAGACAGTTACGAGTATGAAATTGATGGCATTGTTGTGAAAGTTAATAGTCTCGATATTCAGTCGCAATGCGGTTACACATCCCATCATCCACGGTGGGCAGTGGCTTTTAAATTTAAAGCCAAACAAGCCACATCTAAACTTTTGGGTGTTGATTTTCAAGTCGGTAAAATTGGCACTATTACGCCTGTAGCAAAATTACAGCCCATTGCTTTAGCAGGCGTAACCGTTTCAAGCGTCTCCTTACACAATGAGGATTTTATCAACTCAAAAGATATTCGCATGGGTGACCAAGTGCTTGTTGAAA
>JAYUQN010000574.1:0-10127 GCA_043756725.1 Saprospiraceae bacterium | reverse complement strand
GGGAACTTAATTCGGTTGAAAAACAGATACAAAGTGGTATTCATCAAAATTATCCGAATCGAAAAGTCATTATCGGCAGATGTGCGCATTTGACGAAGCCTGAAAAAATACACCTCGAGCAAGGGCGTGGGCAATGTCAAGCCCGTAGCTTGTGCGAGCGGGGTTGTCCGTATGGAGCATATTTTAGCTCCAATTCTTCTACTTTACCCTGGGCTGAAAAAACTAAAAAGCTCACCATCAAGCCCGATAGTGTTGTGGAATCCATTATTTATGATGAAAATCCGAAGGGACCCCTATGGGGAAAAGGCAAGGCAACGGGTGTGCGGGTCATTAATTCCTTGACGAAAGAAGCGACTGAATATTATGCTAAAATTATATTCGTCAATGCGGCTACTTTGAATACCAATTTAGTTTTGCTCAATTCTACATCCAACCGTTTCCCAAATGGCATCGGCAACGATAATGGTTTATTGGGTCATTATATCGCGTTTCATCAATATCGGGGACAAGGGGGTGCTGTTTTTGAAGGCTTGAAAGATAAATATTATTTCGGCAGACGCCCTACTTCGGCGTTTATGCCTTCTTTCCGCAATGTTTTTCAACAGGAAATGGATTTTCAACGGGGTTATATGGTCGCTTTTTCAGCAGCGAGAAGCGCAGGCGCAGGCGCAGGGCGTGAAAGTTTTGGTGTGCCGTTGAAAGAGAGTTTGACCGAACCCGGAGATTGGCATATTTACATCCAAATGCAAGGGGAAACGATACCGAAATTGGAAAATCATGTCCGTTTGAGCACCGATAAAAAAGATGCTTGGGGCATTCCTCAGTTGATTACGTCCATTGATTATGATGAAAACGACCATAAAATGATGCGGGATTTTCATCAACAAGCGACTGATATGTTGGAAAAAGGCGGTTGTTCAAATATCAATATGTTCGATAGCCAGCAAGCGCCGGGCTTGGATATTCATGAAATGGGTGGCGTTCGCATGGGCAAAGACCCTAAAACTTCCCTTTTAAATGAGTGGAATCAACTCCATGCGTGTAAAAATGTGTTCGTAACCGATGGGGCATGTATGACGTCTATTGGCAATCAAAATCCGTCGCTCACTTTTATGGCGATTACGGCACGAGCGGCAAGTTATGCAGTGGAGGCAATGAAGAAAAGGGAACTATGAGATATGAGTTATGAATTATGAGATATGAGTTTCTAATAACTCATAATTCATAATTCATATCTCATATCTCATAACTCAAATTCTTCTTTGCCATGCAAAAAAGCCATTGACGCAGAGCCAAAAGAGCATAGCTACGAACGATAATTCGTAGCCTGATGAAAACAAAGCTTTTGTTTGCAAATTTATTTCAAAAAGACGAAAGCTGAAATAATCTGTCAAAATGAAAGAGGCGTGGATGCCAAAGAGGATGAAAAGCACTTTTACCATGCGTTTCAGCCAGCCAACTATCAGCACCTGCCGCCGAATATTGGCATTTGAAAGTTTTACAAGCCCTTGTTGCTTCTTTTTACTGTCCGAATGGACTCCTTTGGAGAGGGAAATCTTTTCATGCAAAATGAAACGGTAGGAAAAATAAAGATATAGAAAAAACTGAATGATGAAAATACCTTTTTCAAAATTGCCATAAAAAGGGCTGAAAAAATTGGTTTGAAAATCCATTTTAAGATTCACATCTTGCACTGTTACCCACAAAAGGAGGACAAACTGTACTGTGGGCAAGATGAAATGCTTGAAATCGGGGCGGTGCATGCTGAAACGCTGCGTGTAAAGTCGGCTTTTTACATAAAAAAACAAAAGAGGTCCGAAGGCAAAAGACAAATAGATGGGCAAAAATGACCAATTTGGATAACGATATGATAAAAGCGAATAGCGCAAAAACTTGTCAAAAAGTGTCAATGAAAAGCTCAAAAGAAACAAGCCAAAAAGCAAATTGACCCAATAGTTCTCTTGTCGCCGTATTAAAAAAAGCGCACCCATGATGCTGCCCGTCACAACACCGCCGACCATTATTATCATGGTCAACCAACTAATTATTTCAAATATGATAGGTGGAATAGAAAACATAGCGCAAAGCTAAGTATTAATGGACGATGTCAGATGTTAGATGTATGGAATTTTGGCATTTCTTTGAAAATTTCATACAATGTACTTCTTTTATCATTGATGAAACATTGTAACTTTGCGACATCGTACATCTGACATTTGACAGCGTACATCAAAATATGGCATACAAAGTAAAAGAAATATTCTACACACTACAAGGCGAAGGGGCACAAAGCGGTCGCCCTGCGGTTTTCTGTCGTTTCACAGGTTGCAACCTCTGGACGGGGCGTGAAAAAGACCGCCCCAAAGCGATATGCCAATTTTGTGATACCGATTTTTGGGGTATGGATGGTGAAAATGGGGGCAAATATAAAACGGCAACACACTTGGCTAAAAAGGTGAAATCGCTTTGGATGACCCCCTCTCCACAGGAGTCGTCACAGACAGTAGGCAAGCCTTTTGTGGTATGCACGGGTGGCGAGCCCGCTTTGCAGTTGGATAAAGCCTTGATTGAGGCGTTTCACCAAGAAGGTTTAGAAATTGCTATTGAAACCAATGGGACTATTGCTTTGCCCGAAGGCATAGATTGGGTGTGTGTCAGCCCGAAAGCTCATACAGAAATCGTGGTAACTAAAGGCGATGAACTCAAACTTGTGTATCCCCAGAATGGTTTAATGCCTCAGCAATTTGAGCACCTCCATTTCACCTACTTTTATCTCTCTCCAATGGATAATGCGTTTCAGAAAGATAATATGCAGCAAACTGTTGCTTTTTGCTTGAAAAATCCGCATTGGCGGTTGAGTTTGCAGACGCATAAAATTTTAAATATACCTTGACGATGGTAAACTGTTTTTTATTTTTTATGAAAAAAAAACGGAATTATATACTTAATGGCGTAAATGTTGAAATCGGGCGTAATAACGTATCGGATACTTTTAAAGTATCCGATACGTAATCCTCACGCCATTAAGTATATAATTCCGAAAAAAAATAAAAAACGGTTTACTAAAGTCGTGTTCTAAATATTAAGTAATATCGTCCCCATTTTATAATCGCCATTAATTCACCAAAAATAAAAAATAGATGAAAATTTTAGTCGTTGATGATGAACAAGACGTGACAAATTTATTCCAACAGCGTTTTCGCCGTGAAATTCGCGAAGGCTTGTTTGACTTTTCCTTTAAATATTCTGGAGAAGAGGCTATGTCTTTTCTAAAAGAGCATGACCACGAAACCATTTTAATCCTCTCGGACATCAATATGCCCGGCATGAGTGGTTTAGAATTGTTGCGGCGCATCAGACTGAATAATCCTACGCCGCCACCCACCATTATGATGATAACGGCTTATGGTGATAAGGAAAACTACGAGCAAGCCATGCAACTCGGGGCACATGATTTTCTCAACAAACCTTTGGATTTCGCGTCACTCAAAGAAAAATTAATTTGTTTAGCACAATAAAAAATAATTATGAACCATTAAGTAAATTTTTCTCTACCTTTAGTTTCAATCTAAGAGAATTCTATATTGTACAAAATCTTATCTTATATTTTTAATTTTAACCATGAAATCAAATGACAAACAACAACCCCATATTTGCATAATCGGGGGTGGCGCAGCAGGGCTTTCTGCTGGCTATTTTTTGATGCAACAAGGCTATACACATATCACGATTCTTGAAAAAGAAAATCAGATTGGTGGTAAATGTATGTCTATTACCGTTGGTGGTAAATCGTTTGACTTAGGCGCCAATTACGTAACATCCAATTACAAACAAGTCAAACGATTAGCCAAAAAATTTAAGGCAGACCTCTACACAGAAGGGGAATTGAAAGCCTTCGACACTCAAAAAAGCACATTTAGTTCGTTATTTAAAGCCATTTTACAACATTCTTCTTTCTTCAAATTAGGTTGGCAGTCTTTGCGTTTTCTCTACAAACGGTGGCGATTGAAGGGTGTTATTTCACCTCATAAACCCGGATATAAAGGTATAGCAGCACATCCTGCATTGTGCCAGCCATTTGACGTTTGGCTTCAAGAAAATGGTTTGCCCGATTTAGCTGTGCTTTTTCAAGTCCCTATCTCGCTGATGGGCTATGGGCAATTGTCCCGAATTTCAACGGCTTATGCTCTTACCTATATGTGTAACAGTACATTTTTGGATTTGGCATTTGCAGCAATTAATCCCCATATTTTTGGCTATCCCAAACGTTTTACTGAGGGGTATCAACGGCTTTGGGAACGCGTGTCGTGGACGATGGATACCATCGAAGTCGGGGCAACTGTCACGAGCGTTACCAGAGGACAATCCATTGAAGTGACATATTCAGCCCAATACAACCCCGCCCATTTAGAACAAGATGCTATTAAAACATTGACATGCGATTATCTGATTGTCGCTGTACCGCTTTATTTACAGCCGTTGCAATCGTTCATGACCGACATGACCGAGCAGGAGAAAGCCTTGTTTAGCCAAGTGGTTTACGACCCTTTTATTGTGACCACCTACAATATGCCGCACTTAGAAGCCTTTACAGCGGCTACTTTTCTCATTCCTGAACCCGAAAAAGGGCAACCTTTCGTCGTTACACGGCAATTTGAAGACAATGACTTTGTTTCCATTTATACTCGGGGGGAAGTGGGTCAATTGCCCGACAAAGATAAAATTCTCGCCAACAACGCCGCCTTTATAAAAAAAGCAACAGGCTTTGATTTATGCAATTATTACACTTACAATGAATTTCCTTACTTCCCGCACGTCACCCATGAAACAATGGCAAACGGTTTTTATGACCAATTAGAGGCAATTCAAGGGCAAAAAAACACTTTTTATGTGGGCGGTTTGATGAATTTTGAATTGGTAGAAACGATTGTGAATTATACTAAACATTTGGTTGAAACGAATTTTCCTAAGATTTAAGAGAATGATAAATTATGAATTATGAATCATCAGTGTTCAAAGGATTTTGATAAGTAGTGTAAAAATGTTTCGCGCATAGGTTTAGTAAACGGAAAATTATTTTTTTTGAAAAAAAATAATTTTCCGTTTACTAAACCTTTATCGAGAAACATTGTAAATTATTGAAAATCAATACTTTATTTTTAATACAAAATCTTTTGAACACCAATGATTATGAATTATGAATTCCCCCCCCCTCAGTATTTTAATAGAATATTGATTATGAATAACTTAAATTCATCATTCATCCTTTCCTAACCCAGTTAATCAATGAAAATAATCAATGAAAAAATTCTTCTTTAAAACAGGTATTGTGTTAGAATTTGTCCTTTTGTTAGGACATCTTTATTCAAACCGTCATGGATTACCCATCCCCGTAATTGACGAAGACAGTAGGCTACTCACCTACTTGATGAAAACCTACAAAATTCAGTATTCTATCGGCAAACATACCCTTGACCAAACCATAACAGGGTATGACCTCACTTGGGCGGCTTTTGTGGTTTTTACTTTTCTGACAAGCATTCTAATATTAAGAAGTCCACAGAACTTAAAGAAAGGACGGGCTTTTACAGGTATTACAACCCTCTTGTGGTTGGCCTGTTTGATTGCAGGGCTGCTTTATTGGAGTCCGCCACAACAAATTCCTTTTGGCTTATTGTTTTTGAGTTTTTTGATTTCCTACCTGTTCGAATGGAATCAACCCCATCCCAAAGACACGCGTATATGTGTTGTCGGTGCAGGCATTTCGGGTCTAACAGCTGCTTATGAGCTGCAAAAAAAAGGCTATTCCCATATAACCGTTTTAGAAAAAGCGGAAGAAGTCGGCGGAAAATGTATCAGCAAAATTGTTAAATGGCATCCGTTTGATTTGGGCGGGCATGAAATGTTGGCGGGTTATACCGATGCGCTACAAATGGCAGATGAATTAGGTGCACCCACTCGGGCAAGTATCCCACCAATGGTCTATAACCATGATACGAAACAATACCTTAATTTCAAACAAGCCGCTACCATTTCTGGCAAATTCACGCTTTTTCAGGTCATTGTCGCTTCTGTAAAATATCTATTCTTAGTAGCCACCAAGTTCAGAAATTTTTCAAAGCCCGCAACAGGCTACAAAAACGTGCCTGAAGAATTGAACATCCCTTTGGAAGAATGGCTCGAAAAGCGCAACCTGTTGGCTTTGACCGACATTCTGAGTTTTGTTGTGAAAGTGCAAGGTTATGGGCATTTTAGGGATACATCAGCGGCTTATTTGGTGAAATTTATGGGCTTTCAAAATTGGCTGTCTTTGCTTGTGTCGGGTATGGGGCTTTCAAAAAAATGGCCCCGTGTTTTCACCCTCGGCATGCTCAACTTGTGTCAGCGAATAGCCGCAACCATTCCAGATGTACGGGTCAATACAAATATTCTGAAAATTGAACGACATACTGCTCCGAGGGAGTCCCTATGGGAAGGGGGGGTGAAAATTTACATTGACGGTCAAAGTGACCCCTTAGTTTTTGATAAATTGATTTTATCCACGTCCCTCGAACTTTCTAATTTAGGGTTTCTTGATTTGACTAAAACAGAGCAAGGTTTATTTCAGCAAATAAAATTCGTTCGTTTTTTTACGACCCTATGCGAAGTACAAGGTCTGCCCGCAGGTGTTGTCGCCAGTATTCCACTCAACAACATAAACAAAGGCGAATATACGGGCTATATTAAAGACTTTACAGATGCGCCTTTTGCCTCGTTTTTTTCACTTGCCGATTCAACTATGACGGGTCAATATATTGAAGAAGAGATTAATAGAGTGCTCAAGAGGATACCAAGTTATGGGGGACAAGACCCCAAAGTGTTGCGTGTTCTTGAGCAAAAGGACTGGAAATATTTTCCTTATGTTGCGCCCCCCGCAGTCGCCGCAGGGTTTTATAACCAATTAGAAGCCCTACAAGGTGAAAATCAGACGTATTTTGCGTCTTCTTTGTTGTCGTTTGAATGTGTGGGCAATTGTGTGGCTTATACTAAACGGCTGATAACGAAAAACTTTTGATATTATTTTAAATTTATACACAGATTTAGGGTAAGTTTTTTGAGAAATTTTGATAGGGTTTTGATTTTTTTTTTGCAAAAAAAAAAATCAAAACCCTATCAAAATTTCTCAAAAAACTTACCCTAAATCTTGCTTGAATAAAGAAAAAGTGTTAACTATTTGATGAAACATCCCTATTTTTTTCTATGAAAATCCTTACTGTAAAAAGCTGTATCATGTTAAAACGTATTCTCAAAGGTATTGGTTTGGTGCTGTTATGTCTCAAAACGGCTGTTGTTATTGCCCAACAACAAATCCTTCACTTATCTTCCGAAGCCACATACTACGACATCGGGAAGCACACCGCTTATTTTGAAGACAAAAGTGCAAACCTTACCTTTGAACAGGTTTTAGCAAGTGACGTGGATAAAAAATTTATCTCATCGTACAAAAATACGCTCAATTTTGGCGTAACAACTTCTGCTATATGGGTGAAATTTACGGCTCAAAATAATTCATACCCTCAATACTCTCGCTGGTTATTGATGATGGACTATGCCCTTTTTGATTACGTTCATCTCTATCAACAAGATAAAAATGGCAATTGGTTTGACCAAGAAACAGGTGATATGTTTCCTTTTAGTAAAAGACTAATCCCTCATACCAATTTTGTTTTCGCCCTTAATATGCCCGACACGGCTATGCGAACCTATTATGTAAGGTTCACTACGAGTGGTTCTATGCAAATAGGTTTACATCTAAAAACCGAAACCTTTTTTTTAGCGGATAGTATGTTTGGTGGCATCGGGCATGGCTTGTTTTATGGTGGATTATTGATAATGCTTTTCTACAATTTGATTTTGTTTTTTAGCCTAAAAGACAGGTCATATTTGGCGTATGTCTTTTTTATTTTGAATAACATCTTGCTACAAGCCACATTTAATGGGCATATTACACAATATATATTGGGTGACAATCCTTATTGGGCAAATCTTATTGTACCCTTGCTCATGTCCACTACGCCTATTGTCATGGCTGTTTTTACCATCCTGTTTTTGGATACAAAACAATTTACTCCTTTTATCCACAAAATACTTGTAGCGATAATAGTTTTGAGCAGCCTAAATTTTATTCTTTCTTTCTTTGTTCCAATAAATATTGCCACGCCTATCGCAGGAAGTTTAGTGATGGTTGTTTCCATTGTTGTTTTCTTGGCAGCGGTTATGGGTTTGCGGAAGGGCAACAAAGCTGCAAGGTTTTTTCTTATGGCTTGGGGCGTTCTTATTTTGGCAGCCCTAAGCAATAGTCTTCGCAATTTTGGGCTTATTCCCCCCACGACATTGGCACGGCTCGATGTAAAAATAGCCTCTTTGTTAGAGGTTGTGCTTTTGTCAATGGCATTGGCTGATAAATATAATTTGTTTAGACGGGATAAAGAAGCTGCTCAACTCGAAATATTGAAACTCCAAGAAAATGCCAATAAAGAACTTGAATTAAAAGTAACCAAACGCACTGCCGAACTTAACCAATCCTTAGAAAACCTAAAAGCCACCCAAAAGCAACTCATACAATCTGAAAAACTCGCTTCATTAGGAGAATTGACTGCGGGCATCGCCCATGAAATACAAAATCCTTTGAATTTTGTCAACAATTTCTCGGAATTGAGCGTGGATATAGCCAAAGATTTAAATGAAGAACTTAAAAGACCAGAAGTTGATAAAGCGTATGTCGAAGAATTATTAACCGATTTAACATCAAACCAAGAGAAAATCAATCATCATGGCAAACGGGCAAGTAGCATTGTGAAAGGGATGCTCGAACACTCGCGTGCGAGTACGGGCGTGAAAGAATTGACTGACATCAATAAATTAGCAGATGAATATTTACGGCTTTCTTATCATGGCTTACGAGCGAAGGATAAAGACTTTAATGCAGATTTTAATACAGAATTTGATGAAAATCTGCCTAAAATTGAAGTTATTCCGCAAGACATCGGGCGTGTTTTACTGAATTTGATTAATAATGCTTTTTATGCCGTTAACGAACGCAAACAAGCCCCTCAACCCCCCTCCGTAGGAGTCCCTATGGGAAGAAGGGAGAATTACGTGCCGACTGTCATAGTGAGTACCCACTACGAAGCTCCTCCTCTGGGGGTTGGGGGGCTAATAGTTATAAAAGTCAAAGACAACGGTATAGGTATGCCCGAAAGCGTGAGAGCTAAAGTCTTTCAACCATTTTTCACCACAAAACCAACTGGACAAGGCACAGGTTTAGGGCTATCCTTAGCGTATGATATTGTGACGAAAGGGCATGGCGGGACTTTAGAAGCCGAAAGTACTGAGGGGGTTGGAACAGAGTTTATTATCCACTTAGGGCACTAAGCCGCCACAGAAACCTGCAATTGATACTGTGTTAAAAGCGTATTCAACTGGTCTATAAACTGTTGTCTATGACGTGTATATTGCCAAACACCTAAATTGTCATTTTGGCTTTTACTACTTGAAATTATATCATTTATTTTTCCAATTTGTAAAACTAAGAAAGCAATTTCACTATTAAAAAACGTTTCTGAATGTGTGGCTTGCATTGTTTTAAAATTTTATTTTTCAAAAATGATTTCGAGAAACCCTCTTGGTATTTGCATATTTGTAATTGGGTCACGCCGAGAAGATGAAAATAGCTGCGTCCAATAACCTTTGTAACAAACGAACTTAGTACCCTTCTATAAGGCATGATAAAACCTCTTGCGTTCAATTTAAATCTCATAAATATGTCGTTATCGGTTTGTTTTTTCAATTTTCAACAAAGTTAAAAGTTTTTTATTGAAATTAAAAATACAAAATACCCTTGTAAAATTTATTTACTTTTGAGAATACTTTTTTGCAGGCATTGGAAAATTGAGTTGAAAGTAAAAAATACTATTTTCTCCTATTTTAATGAGGGGGTCGGCACAGAATTTATTATTCAATTACCTATAAAAATAAATGGATAATATTACTGCTCTTGAAATAATTTTGTTGCTTATTTTATACAAAAGTATTAATTTTGCTAAAAATATTCAACATTTTACAATGAAAAGTAAAAAGCAGTTGCT
>JAYUQN010000573.1:0-10129 GCA_043756725.1 Saprospiraceae bacterium | reverse complement strand
TGGTATGCCGACCCTTTCAACATGTATCCTAAAACGATAGATGGTTTGGGCATGTCTTATACTTTGGGATTGCCGTATTTTCTAAATACTTTGGTAGGTGATTTGGTATGGTGTGCCGTTTTATTTGGCGGTTTTGAATGGGCGCAACAGCGTTTCCCTTCTGTAGTTTTAAGAAAAGCTGTATAAAACGGCTATAAAATGGTATAAACTCCCCAAAATACTGTCCGAAGGGACTCCTATGGAGAGGGGGTGTTTATTTGACAACCCTCCAAGAGTTTTTAACTCTTGGAGGGTTTTTTGCATACTTTATAATTTTCAAAGCGTTATTTTTAGTTTAAAATAAAATTAAATAATATATTAAAAATACAATTTTAAGGATAAGTTTCCTTTTAAAATACCGCTTACCTTTGTGCCTGTAAATACACTGTGAAAAAATGCGTAACAACACGATGAACATATAACGCTTCTTTCCAATTTTTCCTTCCTCCCACTTTGATAGCAAATCTTGATAACACTTGCCCGTTGTTTTTACCACAGGCATTAGGCTTTGCTATTTTCCGACTAAAACATACACTATATAAACATCGAAATGAAAAAAATCGTCTTACTTTTTGCTTTTATGTGCTACGCACTGATGGGTGCGGCACAAGTTAACAATCCACAATTCAATATTCAGCAAGTGAAATTTAGGCTGGATTCATTGGATTATCGCATCAATACATCCTCCCGTTTTGTCTTAGAAAATCACTTTATGAACAGGGTTGTGTATTCTGGAAGGGATTATGGCGTGAAAAAATTTGGCTTAACGAGCGAACTTACTTATAGCGATAAAAAGGGCTTTTGGCTTTCGGCTACGGGCTATTATTGGCAGGGTTTAGAGAAAAAATCGCCAAAAATAGATGTCGGTATCGGTTATGCTACAAGTTTAGATGAACGATTAAGCGCTTCTTTTGGCTACACCCGCTCATTCTATTTTGGGCAATCGGAAGACCAATTGCGCTGGGTGACAACCGATTTTATATCCACTTATTGGACAATAGATGTTGGCATCATGGGGCTTTCCCCTTCTTTTTATTATCAAGTAGGCAAATCTGTAAATACAGCCCAATTTGCATTAACCGCTTCAAAATATAAAGAATTGAAAAAGCCTTTTTTGGGCGGAAAATTGATTTTTGAACCCAATTTTACTTGGATGTTGTCCTCGCGCGACCAATATTTTGCAGCGCAACCCGATAAGCCTTCAGGTAAAGTGGTGCGGGTGATTAATTATGAAGCTGTATTGCCAATAACGTACAGACGGGTGGGGGCGTTTGATTTTTCACCTAAATTACATTGGACTTTGCCGATAAACGTATTAGCCTACGATGGGGCAAATGACGGCAAATCCTTTTTCTTTTTCACCGCCAATTTGAAATTGTTGATTTGGCGCAAACCCAGTAAAAAATAACGGAATTATCTACTTTGTGGTACAAGAAGTTATAACGTATTGATTATCAACATTTAGGAAATTTTTAAAATTTCCTAAATGTGCGCTTGTACCACAAAGTAGATAATTCCGAAAAATAATACAGCTATATTTAAAAACTTACACTATCCTACAAAATCTGAACAAACACAATGAAAGAGTACCAAGTCTTTTCAACGATGTCCTCCCGTCGGTGGCGCATCGTGCAAGTGATTGGGGGCATAACACTTGCTATTTTTGTTATTGTCTATGCTATTTTTGGTATAACAGTAGCCAATCACAATAAGCCCGACCTGCCTAAGAATTTTATGAAAAATGAGGTGTCATTTCAGCAGATTGCCCATGATACGGCTGTAAGTTGGGCGAGCCACGCCGCCAATGGTTGTTGTGCCGAGCGACAACCCATCATTTTGACCCCCCTCAGTAATTCGGCATCCATACCGATGAGTGAGCAAATCAAAGCCGCTTTTTATGTAAAGTGGGATCAACAAAGCTATTATTCCTTGAGTAAAAACAGCTCAAAAATAAACATGATTTTGCCCGATTGGCTGTTTTTGAGCAAGAGCGATTCAGTAGTCTGTACGATTGATACAGCAGCCTACAAATTATTGCAAGAAACGAAAACGATAGCTGTTTTACCTGTTTTATCCAATTTTCATAGTGCAAAATGGGATGAAACAAATACCTATTCTTTATTACACAACGCTGAAAAACAAACACTTTTCATTGAAAGCCTTGTACACACCTTGAAACACTACGGTTTTCAAGGTGTTAATCTTGATTTTGAAGCGTTAAAAGATTCATGGATACCGAATTATTATGCTTTTGCAGATACTTTATACCATCGCTTACATACTGAGGGCTTGATATTAGGTCAAACCTTAGTGCCATTTAACAAGCAATTGGATGTTAAAAAAATATACGAACACAGCGATATAATTTTTGTGGAAGCCTTCAATCAACATTATGAAACAGGGCAGTTGGATGCCATAGCGAGTTTGAAATGGGTAGAAGGCTGGATGCGAAATCTGTCAAATCAAGTGCCTAAAGATAAATTTGTTTTGAGCATGCCCTCTTTTGGTCTCAATTGGGGTAAAAAAGGGGAAGAACAAACTGAAATGACTTACCGCACTGCCCTATCCATAGCAGAAGAAGCAGGGGCTACGGTGAAATTTAACCCTGCAACTTACAATCTTGAATACGAATATGTTGATGAAGATAAAGTGCCACACAAGGTCTTTTTCACCGATGCTGTCACCACTTTCAACCAATTGAGAACGGTGTCGCATTTCGGTTGGCGGGGTGCGGCTATGCACCGTTTAGGCTCAGAAGACCCGCGTATTTGGCAGTTTTTTGATAAAGATTTGAGTACAGAAGCCTTAAACAAGGGTAGTTTTGATATAAATACACTCAATAAATCCATCATTCCTGAAGATGTGGAGTATGTGGGACATGGCGAAGTCATGGATGTTATCACGGAAAACCCAACTGTAGGGGCTATTCGTTTTGATTATGATAAAGAAAACCATATCATTTCAAATGAATATTATGATAAACTGCCTACTTCTTATGTGGTTCAAAAATATGGCAAATCAGATGAAAAAAAATTGGTTCTCACTTTTGATGATGGACCCGATAAAGAATACACACCACAGGTTTTAGATATTCTTAAAAAAGAGCACGTGCCAGCCGCCTTTTTTCTTATTGGTAAAAATATTGAAGCAAACCCCGACATTGTGAAACGCATTTACAACGAAGGGCATGAGTTGGGCAACCATACGTATTACCATCCTGAAATTCACCGGGTTTGGAAATGGCGTGCCGAAGCGGAATTGATTATGACACGCCGCAGCATCGAAAGCTTAATTGGACGCTCCACGCTGTTATTTCGTCCACCTTATAACCCGTATGTAGAGCCGCAAACAGTTGACCAATTGTCCTCTTTTCTCGTAGCACGACACCACAACTATTTGACTGTGAGTGAAAGTATTGACCCTATGGACTGGCAAAAGGGCATTACGACCGATGACATTGTGAATCGCGTTTTAGAAAAAGAAAAATTGGGGTATGGGCATATTATCCTCCTGCACGATGCGGGGGGTAAGCGTGAAGAAACCATAAAAGCACTGCCACGCATTATTCAACATTTCAGAGACAGTGGCTACCAGTTTGTTTCAATAGCCAATTTGACAGGTAGAACACGAGATGATATGATGCCGCAACTCAATCAAAAACAACGCCCTTTGACAGAAGCCTACCGTGCTATTGCCAATATTACAGGGACTATAAATGATACTTTGAAATGGATTTTCTACGTGGCTATGATATTTGGAACATTTAGGCTTTTGTTTATCTTATATTTTGCTTTGAAACAACATTTCAAAGAGAAAAAACAAGTTTTACCCGATTTTTCACCCCCCCTCAGTATAATTGTGCCCGGATACAATGAAGAGGTTGGCGCTGTGAGTACAATAGCCAGTCTTTTGAATCAAAATTATCCCGATTACGAAATCATGTTCGTAGATGATGGCTCAAAAGACAGAACCTATCAAGTGGTGAAAGAAGCTTATGAAAACAATCCTAAGGTAACAGTATTGACCAAACCCAACGGCGGCAAAGCTTCTGCTTTAAATTATGGTCTGCAACGCTGTAAAAATGAATTTGTGGTCTGCATTGATGCCGATACAATACTTGACCCCGATGCCCTCTATCATTTGTCAAAGCCTTTTGCCGACCCCATAGTCGGTGCTGTGGCAGGGAATGTAAAAGTGGGGAATGAAATAAATTTACTCACCAAATGGCAGAGTATTGAATACATAACAGCTCAAAACTTTGACCGTATGGCGTTTGCTTATCTCAATTGTATTACGGTTGTGCCCGGTTGCATAGGTGCTTTTCGCCGCCAAGCCATTGGTGCGGTGGGTTGGTATGAAACAGACACTTTGGCAGAAGATTGCGATTTGACGGTTCGGGTTATCAGAAAAGGGTATATTGTAACGCATTGTAATAAGGCTTTATCTATTACGGAGTCCCCTGAAACGTATCAGCAGTTTTTGAAACAGCGTTTGCGGTGGTGTTTTGGCGTGATGCAAGCGTTTTGGAAAAGCAAACATGTTTTGTTTAATACGCATTATGGCACATTGGGTTGGGTAGCTTTTCCAAATATTCTGTTTTTCGGCTTGTTGTTTCCAATTTTAGCACCGATAGCAGATTTCACTTTGGTCTTAAATCTATTGGGTAGTGCCATTGGAGAGTTATCTCTGAAAGGCAGTCAAGCAGGACCCGCAGCAGAATCATTTTATGATAAATACCACATGCTCATTATGTATTTGGCGTTTATGACCATAGATATTGGCGTTTCAACAGTCGCTTTTATCATTCAAAAAGAGCCTTTGGGCAAGTTGTGGCTTTTGTTTCCACAACGTTTTGTTTATCGCCCCTTGTCTTATTATATTTTATTTAAATCTTATATCAAAGCCTTGAAAGGTGAGTTGTTGGGTTGGGGTGTACTGAAACGAACAGGCAGCATGGGACAAGTGACGGTGAAACAAAAAGAACCAGACATCCAACAAGTGGATATAGATATACGAATTTCAAGCCCTTCAGTAGGATAGATTTTTTCGAGAAAGTGCCGTTCCAAGTGAGCGGCATTTTTTTTAAAAATTTTAAATTTAAAAATATACCCGAATCGGTTTAAAATAGATATAACAGCAGATTGACACAAGTGGCAAAACAAGTTAAATTCGTCATTTTTTGAAAATATAAATAAAGAAAAAGAAGAAAATAGGCTTTTGCTCTTGCTTTTTTCCCTAAAAATGCTTTATATTTGTCCAAACTTCTCTGTGTATAACCTTTCTAATCTAACTCAATTCCCTTTTTATTTTTTATTAAAATGGACAAGCCTTTATCGGCTTTGTGGTCTATATTTATTGCTTGAATGATGGCATAATCTTGAACATATAATTATTAATTTACAAACCTATGAATAAAAATCTACACATGGTTACCGCCATGCTCATTCTCTGTTGTCTTTTTTTATGCCCTCTCCCGAAAGCATCGGGACAAGTCAGTAGCCTCACGCCTTCGGCAAGTTTTGCTACATGGAAAGACAATAAAAAAGCGGCTTATACCATCATTCACGATGATTACAGCAGCTACATCCCGGGCATTTTCCAAAATGCTTATCCTCTTGCGAAAGATAGAGGTATAAAAATATGCTTCGGGGCTATTACCAATTTTTGTGGTGAAACAGAATGGAACAATGCCAAAACCATGATAGCCGATGGGCATGAATGTGTGAACCACTCCCACAATCATAAATGTGGTGGCACGGCTGGGCAATGTGCAGGGCAGGTCACTTATGGTTCCGCAGATTTTGCCACTGAATTAGGCACGTCTTCTCAGTTTATTGAAACAAATACGGGTGTAAAACCCCGCTTTTTCATACATCCTTACGATGCTCCTTCGGACGATATTATCAATTACCTGAAAACGCTGGGCTATTTAGGCTCTCGGGCAGGGACACAGCTCTCCCTAAATACGCATAATTTTACGGACTTTATGCGCCTAAATTTTTACGTTTATGATGGTACGCCCGCAGCGCTTGCAGGGCTGAATCCTGCTATTGATGCGGCTATAGCTGCGGGTGGTTATGCTCTTCGTGAATTTCACGGTATAGATGATGGCATTGACCCCACCGCTTTTAAAGGTTTTGGCGTCATGACCCTTGCCGATTATACAAGTCACCTTAATTATGTGAAATCAAAAATAGACGATGGCTCTATCTGGTCGGCTACGGCTACCGAAGCCATTACCTATAAAATGCAGCGAGATGCTTTTAACCCATTAACAAATTATGATATTTTAGGCAATAAACTCACCGTTTCATTCGCCAATTTGAAAACAATAGACCCCTCAGTATTGACAACGCCTGTGACGCTTAACATCAATATTGGCAGCTTGAAAGGCAATTTCACAGTTATTCAAAATGGGAAAGTCATTCTTTTCACCCGCAAGGATGCTGTGGTATCTTTAAATATTTATCCGCATCAAGGTTCTGTTGTTTTACAGGGAGAGGTTATTGTTCCACCGCCACCACCACCGCCGCCGCCTGTTTTTTGTATAGCGGATGGTAAACTGACACGGAGTATTTGGCAGTGGTCTCCTTATGGTGGAGCCTTGAATGATTTGACAGTGGCTTATGTGAAAGCCGATGTTGAAGGAAAAGGCACAGTGCCGAAAGTGGATTATATTTCAATTTTTACAAGCCGAACCACCTCTTTTTATTATTTGGAGCAGGTAAAAGGCTACTATATTCCCTTGCAAACAGGCGCACATAGCTTTGTGATAACAGGCGATGACGATACTGAATTGTATATGAGTCCAGACAGTGACCCTAATAAAAAAGTGCAAGTAGCGGGTTTTCATGGTAAAACAACGGATTTGCAATTTACTAAATATCGGACTCAAAAAACGAGAACCATGTATTTGCAAGCGGGAAAGCCGTACTATATCGAGTTGTGGCACATAGGATGGGGCACTGGCAACTTCGCTACGGTGAGGGCACAAACGCCATCAAGTAGCTATTTTGCTATTTATGGATGGAATTTGTCGTCAAAAGCTTGCAATACCGTACCCGTTTTAGCACAAGCGAGTGCGCGCTCTTTAGCTTTTAATGGGCGTTTAGAGCACAATAAAGCAGTTTTGAATTGGGCTATCAAATCTTCCGACGTTTTAGATTATTTTGAACTTGAAAAATTGGATGGTCAAACGGGTGTATTTAGAAGATTAGATGTCATAAATGCCAATTTGCCCACCAATACGCTTCAATATTTTTCTTACGATGATACACAGCTTTCAGAAGGTGAAAATATTTATCGCCTAAAAACGGTCGCGCAAGATGCCTCTATTCAGTACAGCAACAGTGTGAAAGTGCGGTATGAAATTTTGGGTAACTATACGCTTTTCCCAAATCCAGCGGGTGAGTTTTTTGATATTGACCTAACAGCCGCTGGAGGTAGGGCAGTGGATATTGCTATTATTACACCGTTTGGGTATGTTATAAAACAGGAAAAAATTGCACCAGCGAAGCAATACCGTATTGATTTATCTGATTTTCCAAGTGGGCAATATTTCATAAAAATACAACCCGAAGGTAAGCGGGTGACGATGAAAAAACTGGTGGTGATGAAATAAATGACATATAGCAACAATGTATAATGTAAAATATACACGAGGTTCTTGTAGAGACGTTGCAGTGCAACGTCTTGGCATAAGTCTATTTTCTCGGTTTTATTGACGACAATTAAGACGGCGCAAGTTGTGCCCTACTAAACTATTGATAAACTGTAACTTTAAAACTATAAAATTATGAACAGAAATTTACACTTAATTAGTGCCGTATTCATCTCTTTTTGCTTTTTTTTACCCCCCCTCAGTAGTCAAGCCCCCACAGCAAGTTTTGCAACGTGGAAAGACAACAACAAAGCCGCTTACACCATCATTCACGATGATTTTAGCAATTATGTAACGGGCATTTATCAACATGCAGACCCTATTGCCACTCAACGGGGTATCAAATTATGCTTTGGGGCTATAACAAGTGCTTGTGGTGCAACCGAATGGGCTAAAGCCAGAACGATGATAGGGCACGGGCACGAATGTGTCAATCATTCACACAACCATAAATGCGGTGGTACGGCGGGTCAATGCTCAGGACTTACCCGCTATGGTGTGAATCAATTTGCCGTTGAATTGGATACTTCAACCAATCAAATTCAGCGAAATACGGGTGTTCGTCCTCGTTTTTTTATTCATCCTTACGATGCCTCTTCATTGGCTATTATAAATCATTTGAAAAATAATTTGGGCTACTTGGGTGCTCGCTCGGGCACACAGTCTGTTGGTAATACGAGCAATTTTACCGATTTTATGCGCCTCAACTATTACGTTTATGACGGCTCGGCTGCGTCTCTTACAAGCCTCAATACTTCTGTCAATGCGACTATTGCTTCAGGGGGCTATGCTATTCGAGAGTTTCATGGCGTTGCGGATGGTTCTTGGAATGCTATGACCGTTGCCAATTACACCAACCATTTAGATTTTGTGAAATCTAAAATGGACAACGGCTTGCTCTGGTCGGCTACCGCTACCGAAGCTATTACTTATAAAATGCAGCGTGATGCGTTTCAGCCCGTCACTGCTTTTGATGTCACTGCGGGCACTATTACGGTTGCATTTACCCAATTAAAACCTATCACGCCATCCGTGTTACGCACACCCGTGACGCTTAATGTAAAAGTAACGGGTTCTTCGGGAACTTTCACGGCTGTACAAAATGGTCAAACGATTCCTGTTACACGCAAAGGTGATACCTTGTGTGTTAATATTTATCCCCATGCAGGGGCTGTTGTTTTTTCTGGAAATGTCGTTCCACCGCCACCACCACCTGCTTGTGTGCAAGATGGCAAAGTTGTACATCAACTTTGGACAAGCCTAAGCCTCTATAACTGGAACATCAATGATTTTAAAACTGACGCGCGCTATCCCAACAGCCCTACTTCGGTGGATACGATTTCCGATTTATTTCACACCGATTTGGGTGATCAATACGGTGAAAAAACGTTTGGTTATATCGTTCCTAAAACCACAGGAGCTTATACTTTTTGGCTAACAGGTGACGATGATGCCGAATTGTATTTGAGTTTAACGGGCAACCCTGCCGACAAAACCCAGATTTGTGGTTTTACGGGCTATACAGATTATGCAGAATATGCCAAATTTGCAGGGCAGAAATCGGTTGTCATAAACCTTGTAGCAGGTAAATATTACTATATCGAAGCCTTGCACATTGGTACGGTTGGGGCAACCAATCATTTCCATGTTTATTGGACTTTGCCGGGCACAACAGACCCCGTTCCTATCAGCGCGACTGATTTATCGTCTAAAAATTGTGATTTGATAAACAATCCACCTGCCTTATCGCTTCATTCTGCTGAATATTTTGCTTTTAATGGTCATCTGCAAAGTGATAAAATTGCTTTATCGTGGGCAACTAAAAATGTAGGTGAAAACGATTATTTTACCCTTGAAAAAGCAGATGAAACAACGGGGGATTTCAAACATTTAGCAACCATCAACGCTGACGGTGTGGGAAAATCGCTTCACTATTTTTCCTATTCTGATGATAATTTGATAGATGGCGACAACTATTATCGCTTGAAAACAGTGAGTCAAAATAGACAAACACAGCTTAGCGATATTGTGAAAGTGCGGTATGAACAGCCACAAGCCTTCACCCTTTTTCCCAACCCCGCTATTGATAATGTTGAAATAGACCTTTCACAAGTTGCACAAGGCAAAGATGTGGATATAGCGATTATAACCTTATTGGGCAAGGTCGTTTATCAAACTAAAATTGAGTCGCTCAACACCACACGCCATCAAATAATGCTTGACAATTTGGAAAGTGGGCAATATTTTATCCGCATACAAGCGCAAGGGAAAAAGATGGTGATGAAAAAATTGATGGTTTTTAAGTAAAAAAATACCCCCCTCAGTATTTTTTAACTTGAATTAGGATTTGTAGGATTATAAGGATTTAATAGGATTTTAGATGTTGACAGCCCCCGACCCCAGAGGGGAGATGATGCTAACTCCCCTCTG
>JAYUQN010000572.1:0-3612 GCA_043756725.1 Saprospiraceae bacterium | reverse complement strand
ACAAAGTTACATGTTGACATTGTTTTTTTAATATAGGTCAACATCTAACTTTGTTTTTCTTTGTTCCTTTGTGTTTAAAAAAATATTGTTTATTTTTTCTTTCCTAAATATTTGCTCCACTCAAAAACTATACATTATGATATTCCTAAAAAAATATTTTTTCTTTTTCTTCCTGCTTCTTTCCTTTCCTATTTTCACCCAAACCTTAACTGTGGAAATAAAAAATATTAAATTCAACCTCGGCGGCACTATCTATATGATGGTGGTTGATAAAAACGACAAACCGCTCCGACAAGTAATAAGACCTGTCGCAGAAAAAAATAATATTTTTCTTTTTAGAGATTTGAACACTACCGTCTGTGCTGTTCGGGTATTTCACGATAAAAACAATAATGGAAAAATGGATACAGGCTTTTTCGGGCAACCTGTTGAAGGTTGGGGTGTATCGAATGATGCAAGGGGTTTTATGTCAGCCCCACCTTTTAATAAAATGCTCTTAACGCTTTCAAGTGAAACAAAAACAGCTCTTCGGTTAGATTATTGAAATAAGATTTAGGGTAAGTTTTTGGATAAAATTTGATTGAGTTTTGATTTTTTTGCAAAAAATCAAAACTCAATCAAATTTTATCCAAAAACTTACCCTAAATCTTTACTCTTAATATCGAAGCCCCCAAAACCACGGACGTTCTTCTTTTAAACTGTCATCAATATATTTTTTTACGATTGCCTTATATTCTGCTTCCTTGATTTTTTTCCCTTTCAACTTTTTAGGCGGGTCGAGTTCGGTCGTTAATTTTTTATAATCAATGCGGTTTGCCACAATCGTCATGGCTCCGTCGTTGATGTCCATTTCCATAATCAGACCGGGCAAGCCATGAAACCGTTCGGGCCCCCCATTGAAAGGAATATCTTGTGCAAACCAAGCGACTATTTTTTGTTGTTTTAAGGTATCTTCAATATACGCTTTCATGCAGATATGCCCCGCCACTTCTTTCAAGTCATTTTGAATTTTCCAATCCATAGCCACAAGCGAATCTTCAACGATATAAGTTTTACCCGATATTTCGTAAGCTTCTTGGAACGTATTTTTTTCAAAATTGCGTTTGATAAAAAAAGTTTCCTTGCGCCAATCATAGCCCCCTTCTGCGCGCGGTTCGGCTTTCTCCTCCGAATCTTCGTATTTTGTTTCTGTAGGCGTGAAATAAAGATTCGTATAGGTTTTCCATTCCCAGCGATTGCCTGCCATATAAGCCATTCTATCTTTTTGTTGTTTCGATAAAAACGTAACAGCCGCCATTTTTTTAGTCCAATTTTCAGTAACAAGGTATTGTACCATGCCTTCATTTTGCATTTGGGCTTGGCTCATGAAGGGGTAGATAAGGATTAGGAAGATGATTATTTTTTTCATTATTTTTTTATTTGAATTAACTACCACCAATTATTTTTATTCAATTTATTTTCAAAGCCCCGCACATTATAAGTCATATTGATCATAAAATACCGTGCAAGTGTGGCAGCTTCTGTTCTTGAAACAAAATTTTGAGAGCCGAACTGATTGATATATTGGTTTTTATCCAAAATATCAAAAGCTGCCAAACGGACTTCCAATTTATTGTCTTTCATAAACAAGCGGCGAACCGACGCATTGAAAATAGGTAAGGTGCGATTAAAATCAAAACGGTCATTTTTATAGGATTTGTAACTGTAATTGCTTTCAAAAAAGAATTTTTCAGCAAAATTCCATTTTACATTTAAATCTAAATTAGAACTCAATATTTTTTGATTCAAGTTTTTTTGAATAGAATAATCTATATAGCTCGGATTGCCACTTGCCCGCAAACCCAGAATGAGTTTAGTATTGGGTGTATAGCTTAAGCCAAAACCATAATTGATACGTTTGTTTTTGGTATCATTTCTTTCACCGTTGATGAAAGCAGGCTCATTGCCATAATTGATATTGCCATTGCCATTCGCTGTCAATTTTGTTTTCACTATCGGGAAGCTCAACCAAACACCTGTTGAAAAATTGGAGCCAGCCTCAATGTTTTCAGGTCTTGTGGTAGTGCGAAGCCCAATTTTTTCAATGTTTTCAACCTTTTGGGAATAAACGATTCGGCTATCATACAAAGTATAATTTGACCAGATATTGATATTGGTGAAAGTGGCAGGGTTAAATTGATACCAACTCAATTGAACCTCTTTTGTCAATTCGGGCGTCAAATTAGGATTGCCTTCAATCACAAAAGCGGGATTGGTCACGTTTTGGACGGGTTGCAAATCATTAAATTGCGGTTCTTTAACGCCTCGACTGAAACCTGCATTAATATACATATTGGGTTTAGGCTCGATACTGGCATTTATATTGGGTACAATATTGGTGAATTTACGATTAATAGGCGTTGTCAATAAAGGCGTATTACGGTCAAGAGAATACTTACCATTTAGTTCCAATTGTTGCCCTGCCAAACCAGCCATAATATTGATGCCATTGTGTGAATACCGAATGCTTGAACCTAAGCGATTGTATAGGACGTCGTTGTCGTAATAAACGCTAAGATTATCAATACGTTCATCGTTTTTTTCGGGATTCGACACCCTCCTTAATACTTCATTATTGGTAGCACTGAAATTATAAAACGCTTCCCAAAAGATTTTTTTAGAAAACGGCGTTGTATAAAGTAAACTGGCTTTGGTTTGTCGTGTATCGCTGTTGTTGTTATTCATTTGCCGCACTTGCTCGCTAAAAGTTGTGGCTTGAAAAAACTGGGTTATGGTTTTCAAATTTTCTAAACCATCTGAACGCGTATCATTATAGCCTGCACTGGCAGCAAAAGACCGTCCTTTGGCTTTGAAACGATGCCTAAAAATAGCGGCACTGGTCAACCTAAAAGAATTCATATTGCCTTCATTGGTAATCTCAATACTATTTTTAGGTTTAGTATTGGCACCTGAAAATAATTGATTCCGAATATCATCCGTTTCAGAACCCGTAAAACGCAGATTCACTTTGGTTATGAGTGTGTTAGTAGAATCAAATTCATGCTCCAAGCGAACAGCAATTGAATGATTCCTTCTGAGGTCTAACTTATGGGTTGTATCTGTGTTGAAAAAAGAACTGTCTTTCAAAAAGGTTTGACGATTAACAAATTGGTCGAGGTCTAATTGTGTTTGGTTATAAAAATAATTTGTACTGAGTTTTGATTTTTTATTGTCAAAATTATAATTGACCCCACTGCCCCAATTTTTAGTAAAACCACGTCCATCAAAATTATTCATATATGGTTCATTGCCCGAATAGTAGTACATCATACCACCACCACTGAACCCAAAATCGCCATTATCGTTATTACTAAAGCTATTTTGCCCTTTAAATTCGCCATAATCCTCCCAATTCACACCTGTTTGGTTAATATTATTGCCATAGCCGATGATTGAAAATTGTTCTTTTTTATTAAATCTATTGTAGTTGCCCCGAGTAGCCCATCGCTCTTCTGTTCCTACGGCTCCTGTTAATTTACCAAATGCGCCTTTTTTAAACTCTTCTTTGAGTTCAAGATTCATCGCTTTTTCTTTTTTACCATCATCCACGCCTGTGAGCTTCGATTGCTCCGA
>JAYUQN010000571.1:0-10150 GCA_043756725.1 Saprospiraceae bacterium | reverse complement strand
TTCCTTTGCCCAATGGAGAGGCAAACGTCGGTATAGCCATCGTTTCAGAAGAAGTCAGCAAGCGCAAACTCAACCTAAAAAAGTGCTTGCAAGAAGTAATTGAAACCAAATTTAAAGACCGTTTCAAAGACGCAGAATTGGTCAGTGAAATACAAGGGTTCGGCTTGCCTTTGGGGTCAAAAAAGCGCAAACTGTCAGGAAATGCCTATATGCTTTTAGGCGACGCCGCTTCCTTGATTGACCCTTTGATGGGAGAAGGTATAGCAAACGCCCTCGTCAGTGGGGCTGTGGCTGCCGAACAAGCAGCTAAATGCCTTGAAAAAAACGATTTTTCAGCTCAAATACTGAGGGGGTATGATGAACGCATTTATCGCATGCGGTGGCGAGAGTTTCGAGTAAGTTATTGGATGCAAAGGCAATTTCGGCATGCTTGGTTTTTTAATACGTTGGCTTTTATCGTTTCAAAAAACAAGAAATTAGCTCGGAGCTTTGCGTATGTTTTTGCAGATGTGGACGTGAAAAAAGACCTTTTAAATCCTGCTTTTTGGTATAAATTGGTTTTTAATAAAAACTAAGATAGTTTTTTTAAACACAAAGAGACAAAGAATCACAAAGTTAGATGTTGACAAAATATTCATTTTTCTAATTGTCAACATATAATTTTGTGAATCTTTGTTTCTTTGTGTTTAATAAAAAATAATATTTTCAATCATGCCTAATTTCACAATAGATACTTTAAAAAAAAGTGAAATAACCGCCTTGTTGCAACTGCAAAGCGACAATTTGAAAATTAATCTTGACGTACAAACCATTGACAGTCAAGGCTTTGTTTCGTTTGTCTATACGCCTGACATCATCGAAGCTATGATGCACGAGGAGCCTCAAATAGTCGTTAAAGACAACAACCTTATTATCGGTTACGCTTTGACAACCACTTTGACTTATGGTGAAACCTTAACTTTGATGAAACCTTTGGTGCAGCTTTCTCGCACTCTAAGTTTTAAAAATACGCCGCTTTCACAGTTGAAATACTATATTATGGGTCAAGTTTGCGTTCGGGCAGGCTATCGAGGTATGGGCGTTTTTGACAGTTTATATGAAGGACATAAACAGTTTTTATCACCTAAATACGATTGTGTTATTACTGAAATTGCGGACGATAACAAACGTTCTTTAGCCGCCCACCGCCGCATCGGTTTTCAGACCATTCATGAATATTTTGATGAAACCAGTCAAAAACATTGGCACGTTGTGTTGTGGGATTTTAATCGTACCGCGGGCTTCAGCCCGCAAGTATTGTAAAATGTAAGGTAATGGTACGATAATCACGGACTGAAGTCCGTGGTACGATATTTTTCAATAAAATTATATAAAACATTGAAAACCATACGTTTAAATAAAATAAAATGTGTCTTTTTCCTTTTGTTTGTTGCCTTTTTTACCCCCCTCAGTATAAAAGCCCAAAACAAGAAAAAAAAGAAAGAAGACCCCAAAGCGGCGTGGTCAAGCAGCCGAAATGTTTTAGAACCGCTCCCGATTCATCTATCGGCTTTGGGGTCTCAGCAATTTTACGGCTTAAAATTCGGCGTTGATTATCCTTATCGCATGACAGAGTTGCGCGGTTTTAAAGGCACAGCGATGGGCGAACGGGTGATGCGAGAGCAATATCTTTCAGCAGATTTTGGCTTATGGCATTATAATGGTGTCCACGAAAATCTCTTTTTTTCAGTCGAATGGACGATGCGTTTTATCAATAGTCAAGGCTATTTTTTTCAAGTAAGTCCTTTAGGTGTAGGTGCAAATTATATGTTGAAGCCTTTTGTGAGTGAAAAACTTATACAAGATTCTGTTCCTGCTATTGGCAAATTTTACGCTACGCCTTCCTTATCTATGGGCATAGGTCGAGATTTTGCTTTCCGAAGAGCCAACAAAGCGATGCCTTTGACTGTTTTCTTAAAAGGTGGTGCAAGTGCCATGTATCCTTATAAAAAATGGGGTTATATTTTTCCAACCGCAGAATTAGGATTGGCTGTGCGTTTTAGAAATATTAATGCTGTTATTAAAAAGATTAGAAGAAATTGATAATTCAAATTTTTTGAAGAATCATTACAACATCTCCATAAATACCTTTTTCCATAGAGGTTAAAGTTTGAGTAACATCATAAGAAATACCTAACTTACTTGTCCAACGTTTAGCTGAAATTTGTTTTGCAACATGTGAGCAATAAATTCCATCTTCAGAAAATAAAGCAATTTTTTCAATGCCATTTTTCAAATTTGGTTTATCTACAAGTTGAAAGCCAAAATTTTGAAAAAAATGTTGCATAGTAGATAAGGTATTATCAAAGTTGATATTATCAAGCCACAGATAATCCTCATCGGCTTCCCACCAATGTTCTGTGTCGCCTAATACCCAAGCAACACAATTATATTGTGTAGTTTCAGGACTTGTAATAGAAAAAGGTTCAATGATAGAATTTGGAAATTGAACAAGACTTAAATGATTTGATTTTTTTTCCCCCATAATAGCCAGTCATTTGTCATAGATTGAATGTTACCTCGATGTTCTGTTAAAACAGGATTTTCACCTGTTATCTCTTTTAATGCAGCAAACCAATGATTGGGTTGTATTTGCATATCTTGTAAAATATGTGGCAAGGCAGTTTTTCCCATAGCGATAATTGCTTGATAAGTAGGCAATTTGATAGTATCTTTTGCAAAGGCTAAAAATTTGCTATCTTCTTTCCATTTTTCTGCCAAAAGCTGAAAACGCAATTGTGTAAACAATTGTTCAGTTAATGCACTCTCTTTCGGAATTTGCACAATAAAATTGTTCTCTTGTCGCCTTACTTGTATCATCTCCATTGCTATTTTTAATCAAAAGTACAACCTTAAAATCATATTTCCAACTTTTATGCAAGCCGTAAGATTAGCGTGAATCCTATAAAAGAAGCGTTACATTGAACAAAGTATCTTTTTAAGAGTTTAAACTATAAAAAATGAATGATACTCAAGGGATAGAAAGCCCTGAACTTTCAATGAAAAAAGACATCGAAACCAGACAAGATATAGAAATGCTCATGAAAACGTTTTACGGAAAACTGCTACAAGACCCGCTTATGTCCCCGCATTTTGAAAAAACAGATTTTTCACACCATTTACCCCGCATCGTCGGCTTTTGGGCTTTCGTGCTTTTAGATGAACCTATGACAATCGGTAATGTCTTCGATGCTCACCGACATTTGAAAATAGATGAACGCCATTTTGAACGGTGGATAAGCACCTTTTCAGCCACCGTAGATGAATTTTTTGAAGGTAAAATTGCTGAAAAAGCAAAGTTTAATGCGCAGACTATTGGGCATACTTTTCAATGGAAGATGAAGTTTTTGAGTGAAAAAGCAGATGATATTAAACAAAAATAAGGTCAATCTCCATTTTGAAACCTTCTAAAACTTTAGATTCGATTTCCCCTTTTTCAATGGCGAATGAACTCATTGTATAGTCATCATTTTCAAGAGAATAGACTTCAATGGCTTGGTTTTTTGGGTCCACTATCCAATATTCGGATACACCAAATTGACAATACAAGTCTTTTTTGCTGTTCTATCATTTCGAAATGTAGAAGGAGACAGGGTGCAATTCAAAACTTCGCACAAAATAAGTAATTTAGCGTGAACAAAAAAAAAGCGTTATGACAAAAGAAGAATATTTAGCACTTGCTTCGGAGAAGTATGAAGCCTTACAGAAATTAAATTTAAATTTAAATTTCTATGATTATGAGAAAACATTTGATGAGTTGTGGACAGAATTAGGACGAGCAGTCTTAGAGCGCAATATAGGAAAAATACCCAACGACCATCGAAAAAAAACGTTATTCGCACCCGCTACGGAAAAATCGAAGTAGGGAAGATACATGTATTCAGTCAGCTGGTATTAGGAAGCCGTACAAGCCCGTATTTACAAGAGAAATTGGTTTTATTAGGTTGCCAAAATGTCTTCAATAGTGTTCCCAAGGTTGTAGAATCCCTATTAGGGATAACAGTGAATGAGAGCCAAGTGTATCGTATTTGTCAAGCGGTGAGTAACCAAATAGATGATAATGAGTTAGATAGCCCTTCGGAGAGCATCCACATGACCACCCAAAGCGGCTGTTCGACAGTCCCGCAATGCCCATAATGTCCGTAACTGATGAGGGAAAAACTTAAATTGTTCCAAATTTACCCCCCGCAGTATTTCGCCAATGTCGAGACGCGCAATCACGGTTCAATAGCCGTTTTTGGGCATCTACGCAACATAAATTCCAACGGCGTAACCGTATCGGTCAATTGAATGGAACAGAACTTTAAATAATGAAGCGTCGTTTCAATGTCTTCGTGTCCCAACAATTCTTTTAAACGTAACAAACTACCACCGTTGTTAATATAATGAACCGCATAAGAATGGCGAAACGTGTGGGGATGCACTTCTTTCTTTAATTTGCTGCGTTTCAACACTTCTTTAACGATGTATTGTACGCCTCTAATCGTGATAGCCGTGCCTGGATTATCACGGTTTTCAAACAAAAATACGGAGGGATGTTCTTTGAGGCTGTTAAAATACTGGCTTAAATTCGATTTTAACGACAATGAATAAGGCACGGTGCGCAATTTTTGACCTTTACCATTAAATACCGTTAGGCTCTGATTTACCTTATTAAAATGACTTAATTTCAGTCCGCAAACCTCACCAGAACGCAGTCCTGTATCAAACAGCAACTGCACCATTGCCAACTCTCGCAGGCTCATACAAGCCCCAAAAAGCGTCATCAACTCCGCCGAACTCAATACGTCTTGCACATACTTCGCCACCCGTGGATTGGGAATGCCCACAACCAAATCCAGACGATGTACAACATGACGAAAATAAAATTTGATACCACAGACCCGCAGATTCAGCGCAGATGAAGACATTTTACCCGTTCCAGAACGAAAATTAGCCAAATGTGCCTTGATTTGGTCAGCATTTAGTAGTTCAGGAATACTTTGGCAGCATTCCATCAAATCTCGAACGGCTCGCAAATAAGGCTTTTGCGTCCCCAATGGATGTCCACACACAGACATGTGCGCCTCCATTTTCTCTAAAACAGCCGTGTATTCAACACAACTTGTGCGCTTGTGCGCTGTCTCGCCATTCGTTTTTTTTCATCTCAATTTTTTTTAATTGTGAAAAATGTGTGTTGTAAAACACAATATTACTACTTTTACCCCACTTATTTCAAAGCGTTTTCCGAGAGTTGCCGTTAGGCTTTGTTCAACACCGCACTCCTGCCAACCCGCCGCAAAAGCCCGCACACAAAGCCCAAAGCGGCGGGTATTCGTCAGCGCAACCGTTCTCGAAAACCAAAAAAAGGCATCCGTTCTTCGATTAAACAAAAGGAAGTTAATCAATATAAAAAATACGATGAGATTAAAGTCGATGAAAAAAAAATATTGATTATCGTAAAATCCTCAAAATGTATTAGATTTGTAGAAGAATCAATTCTAACATATACTAAATAATATATTTATACTATGGATTTTAAAATAATTCTAAATCTATTGTTCCGAGAATTACGTTTTCATTACAAAGATTTTAAAGAAGAAATTGCACCTCGTCCAGAGGGCTACATACAGGAGTTTTCAAAAAATGAAAAGTCCGTTAAAATCATATTTGACCAAGTTAATTTTAAAATACTCAATATTTCTGAAAATGTAGAAACGCTTTCAGGATATTCGGCGGTCAGTTTGCGGAATACTAGTATCACGTCTTTTTTGAGCTTTGTCGTCTTCGACCATATGTTTTTCTTGTACGTATGGGTAAAGTGGCTTAATCAAATTTGTGGTAAATATGAGAAGATTCCAACCGACTCAATAGCTACTTTTTGTGGTGTAAAAATCAGACACAAAGACGGGCATATCATGCGCTTAATGATACGACAAACGGGACTTGAGTTTTTAGAAAATGGGGCTATGAAAATTTCAGTTATTACAGCTGATGATATTTCTCATTTGTTAAAATCCGATTTTTATTGGGGACGAATGGAGTTTGGTGAACATAAGAGGTATATTCATCATTTGAATTCAACTGATAAAAAAGATGTGTCACAAGATATTCTTACGGATAGAGAAAAAGAGGTATTAAACCGCATCGCCTATGGTATGGAGTCTAAAGAAATAGGAAAAGAAATCTTTGTCAGTCCGCATACTGTTGATAATCATAGGCGTAACATGATTTCTAAAACGGGTGCAAGGGATACAACAGCCTTGGTTCAGATATGTAAAATGGCAGGTGTCATTTAGCATAATTTAATTTCTTTACCACTTTCTGTATCTTGGGTGACACTAGAAAAAAGTAATCAAAATTGGCAAAAATACTGCGGGAGGTAATAACCAACCGAGACTAATTTAAAGAAGGTTTCGGGTGATAAGTAAATAAATTCAGCCGATATTTAACGACATTTCGGGCGATAAAAATTGAATATTCAGCTAAATTTAGCTAAATTTCGGGCGATAAATATGTCAAATTCAAGGACATATGAAGTGCGAAGCCGTGAGAAAAAGAAAATTTCGACAGGAAAATAAGCAAAATTTAAGGCGATTTTCAAGCAAAAGCAATCAAAAATTGAAAAAATACTGTCCAAAGGACTCATTTAGAGAGGTAATCAGACGAAGATAGTATTTGATTGTTGGTAAAAGTCCATTAATGATAATTTGACAACCATGCTCCATTTTCAATCTGTCTATCAGCTCAATAATCTCAAATTTATCACTTTCTTTAACACCTACGTATGATAAGATGTAATATCTGTCTGGGTTAAATTGAGTAATTTTTTCAATTGCGATTCTTACCATTGTCACATCTATTGCTTTATCTAATTTTATTTCAATCGCTTCAAATAGGTTCTTATTTTTGAAAATCTCAATATCTCCTGCGGTCTTGGAGGTTCTATCAGAAGCTGTATGACTTCCAATTTCGGCAAGTGTGCATTTTTTGTATCTACCTATCTCGTTTATCAAACTTTTATAGATAGCAAAAAATGCTAAAACGGGTAATTTAGAACCGCCAGGAGTGTTGTAATTTGTCCTAAAATGTTCGTCTAAAGATTTAATTATATTTTCAATTGTAAGTTTTTCGGGATTTTCTAAAGGAGTGATTCCTACAAATGAATCGTTTTTTGATTGTATAGCTTCAAATAACAAAAGACGAAGTACATTTTTTGCACTTCGAGGGTATCTTTCAACAAAATCTAAAGTGTGTAGAAAGGCTTCTTTGACTATTTTATTGCTTATTTTCCCATTGTAGTCTAAATTATATGGATAAGGTTGCTCTAATGAACGAGTAAGCCAACCACTTTCAGCCATTGACGGTAAGCCAAGTTCTTTAAGCGTTGGCGTGATATAAACTGTGTCTATAGTTCGACCCGAAAAACCACCCGTCAAACTTGACTGATGTTGTCTTATGTCTTGGGAAGGATTGATTACTTTATGTGTAATCAATGTTATTAAAACAGTAAAAACTCCTTTTTGAGTGTTTATTTTTTCTCCAATCGACTTTATGAATTGTTTAGTTTCATTATCAACATCGGTAATATCAGTAACTGAAGAGGAGAGTTTGTAAATCTCCAACAACTTTTCTTTGTGGTTCATCTATTAATAATTTTTGTTCTTTAATACTTTCAGCAATTGCTTTTATTACAGGAACTGCAACAGAGTTACCTATTTGTTTATATTGCTCTCCTACATTTGTATGTTTTTTGAAATTTGCTTGAAATCCCATTATTTTATAACATTCATTGAGCGTTAGTTTTCTAACGGCATCTTGTTCTGGTATATAAATAAAAAAACGACCCGCTGTTTCTTGTGACGGAATTGTTGGATGCGTTCCGTCAATTGAATAAATCCTATTTGGTTGTCTATGTACCCTTGATAAATGTTCTGTATTTTCTCTAACACCTGTTTTCCAGATGTTTTTATTTCGATAACCAACGAATATCAATCCCGAATCTTGGTCTTTAGGAGCATCAATTAATGTATATTCTGATTTATCTATAAATTCAAAATCACCACTTTCATCTAAGAAATCTCGTAAAGTTATTTTTTTTGACTTCTTTAATTTACCAAAATCAAAGTAGTTTTTTTTAGTGCCAATAATAAAAATACGTTCTCGATTTTGTGGGAGTCCAAAATCTTTTGCGTTTAATATTTTATGGGTCACATTATAGCCTAATGCCGATAGTGCCTTTAAAATTGTAGAGAATGTTCTTTTTTTATCGTGATGTATTAAATGTTTAACATTTTCTAAAACAACTACTTTTGGTTGTTTTTCTTCGATAATTCTGCAAACATCAAAGAAAAGTGTTCCCTGAGTGTCTTCAAAACCCATTTTTTTACCCGAAATGCTAAATGGTTGGCAGGGGAAACCTGCTAACAATATATCAAAGTCGGGTTTGAGTACAGCGATTTGGTTGATATAAAAGGTTGAAATCTGATGTCTTTAAGTGAAAAGACAGAGCAGACAGCCAAAATTATGTCCACAAATGCCAAAAAGAGCTAAAAATGACTGCATAACAATAAAAATGAATTGCAATGCTTGTGATGATTCGTGCGCCCCCGCAGTAGATTCTTACAGAATGACAAAAAAAGCCCCGTTTGGGGGCTTGTTGAGTGCTAAATTTGAAAATTGTCCGAAAGGACTCCTATGGGGAAACCCCATATCGAAGATTCCGAAATAATCGGGAGAAAAGGGGATTTGTGAGAGGCTTGCCGTAGGCTTCGTTCAACATAAGCCTGTCGTCGGCTATTCGCCGACTACAGGCTTATTTGTTCAGCGTCACACCTCTTTTTTTTTCTTTTTTTTTCGTCAAAATTTAATTTGGCTTTTTTTGTCCACATCTAATTTTGTTTTTTTTTGTCAAAATCACGCTTTGTCTGTTAAAACTGTTGCTCGTTACCCCCCTCAGTATTTTGCCCAATTTATTACTTTTTGCCTCATCTCACTCGAAATATTGTCAAATATCGGCTTAAATCTTAAAGATTTCCACGTGGTTTTCTACCATTTAAATCTTTATAGTTTTTGATGTGTTCTGTTTCAATACCTTTTGCTTTTCTCCTACCAGGAATGTCAAGTAGTAAAATTCGAGCAAAAAAACGCAACCAATTAACGCCAAGATTTAGAAAATTCACTTGTAGTTTCATTCGACTCGATTGACCGTCTTCGTCAATTGGTTCATCGCTAATGCCATATTTGAATACATCATCATCAACAGAATCTCTTATTTCATAGAGATGATGTGGATTCATATTATCGTTGGAATTGCCGTGTCTTTTCATAAGTTTTTATTTCTTCCAACCTTCTTTATTACTATACGTTTCATAATTAAAGGCTGGTAAAATCATAAACTCTTTACCTGTTTTTCGTTTATAAGCTGTCATAGCTACATATAATAAGGGTTCAAATGTTAAATCTGTGGGCATTTCTCTTGGATTTTTAAGCACTTCTTCATAAAACACTTTCCCGTTGGCAACAACAGCACAACGAGCATATAAGAAATCATCAACTGAAAGATAGCCTTCTTCTTCGGGGTCTTCTAAAAAAACTTGAGCATGGTTTTTAGTGTCTAAATTCCAAAGTTTTTCTGATAAAATATCTGCAAAACGATAAATATGTGCAGAGGGTTTCTTTTGTAATATTTGTACTACTGGTTCTACAACAGCTTTATTATCACCTTCACGTGACCAATCTAATTGCTCAATAATAGTCCAAAAGTCATTCAAGGTTAGAGTTGAATGAGTAACAGGTTGTTCATGTACTCTTATCTCCACTTCTGAATGAGCGAATTGATTTTTCAAATCTTCGACAAACTTTGCACTAAGCTCTTGAACATTCATTTTTAAAACAGCTGTCATTGATAATATTTTTAAAGTGAATAATTTCTTGATTCAATGAAATACACAATAACAAAATTAGGTTTTTTTTTCCATATTTGCTATATAAACTATGAAACTTCTTGAAAGTTTATTGAGACTTTTCTTTCTATGCTGCAATAAAAATTTGCTCACAGAGTTACACAGAGGTTTCACAGAGTTATATGCTTTATTTTCTCTGTGAAACCTCTGTGTAACTCTGTGAGCAA
>JAYUQN010000570.1:0-3629 GCA_043756725.1 Saprospiraceae bacterium | reverse complement strand
AAATACGAGAGTTTTGTCCTCATGCGTTTTATAAGAAATTTTTATATTACTTTGATTATCAATGACTTATGTTTTAAATCACGATTTTTTACAATTAGGGTGCAAAGCTACATTATTTTCAAGCGAACCGTGCAATTAAATGCCCCATTTTTTAGAAAAATGTTAAATATTTGCCTCAAACCACACATTTCACAAATTTCCCAATTGTAAGAATTTTCTTCTCCTAAACCTATTCGTGAAATTCGTGAAATTCGTAAAATTCGTGGCATAAAAAATCCCCTCAGCATCGAAATACTGAGGGGGCATAAATTAGCAACCAATGTTGGAGAAATTTACTCATTAGCTTTTCTGCGTAGCTCTTCAAACTTTGGACAGTTTTGGAGGCAATCGCCTTTATCATCAATGACATACACATTGTCTTTATTATCCATCATTTCATATTGTCCCTCTTTGGTATTCACCGATTTGAAATTTAGGGGCACTATCTTAGCATTAAATTTGTTAATCAAACCCCATTTTTCTTTACCACGTGCTACAACACAATAGCCTTTTCGGAACAATTTAACGTCTTCATATTCAAACGGAATTTGTATTTTCGCTTTTTTATCAATAAAACCAAATTTGTCATTTTCATTTTTCACAGGGTAAAAACCTTCACTTTGCTTGCGCATTTCTGTATAAATGGGTGTTATAATAATTTTACCCGCAGTATCTATCATGCCCCAAAGTGTCCCTTTTTTCACCCTTAAAATGCCATTATGGTCAGCAGGGGTTATCGTATTATAAGGTGTAGTGGTTGTAAGTTTATATGTGTTTGATTCTATTAGGTGGAAGCCCTGCATTTCTTCGTCAATATACATTTTCACGGCTACGTATCTATCGCTGTGCAATGTATCCAAAAGCTCATATCGAATTTTCATCGTTGTCACTTCTTTTTCATTCGCTTTTGCAATAATTACTTGACCATGTTTGTTGTAAACAATATCGGTTTTGCAATTCTTGTTTTTATTGCAATCTTTTGTCAACTCACGGACAACTACCAGCCCATATTTATTAAAAGGCTCAACATCCTCGTACACAGGCGTGATTACTTCAGTTCCTTTTAAATTAATATAGCCACATTTTTTATCAAAGCGGCAAGCTGAAGCCAAGCCCAAATCGTTGAAATCGCCGATTGAAAAATATTGTGTGGCAACCACTTCCTGCAATTCAGTATTTATTAAGCCATAATTGCCCGAAGCATCTTGTATTTGTGCCAACCCTTGTTTACCAAAAGTGCCTATACTTTTATATAATTGACTACTTTTATAGCTCCGCCCGCTAATAAGTCGGTATTTTTCACCTTCTTTCACAACAGCCAAGCCGTTGTCGTTGAAGTCACCTATCAAATCGAAAGCAGGTGTAAATTTCACACGCCAAAGGGTGTCCATTAAACCCAATTTGCCGTTTTGTGCTATTTTATATAAATGAGACACATTGCTGATGTCTATAATTTCATATTGGGGTTCCAATTTCACCAAGCCTTGTAAGGTAATTAAACCATATTTTGCACCTTGACGCACTCTGAAAACTTCTTTTCCGAAGAAAGGAATAATTTCATCGTAATAACCTGAAAGCGGTGCTTTTGTTATATCGTAGCGGTTGTCTATGAAAGCATATTTGCCGTCTTTAAATTGTGCTAAGCTAATCCCGTTTTTAACGGCTTTTGCATCAGCCACATTTTTTAAAACGTCGCTTTCTTGACCATTGGCATCAATAAAATACCAATCTACTTTCTTGACCAGCGCCCGTCCATTGTTGAAAGCTTCTGCTATTTCATATTGGCAAGGAATAATTTCATCGCCGCAATAGTTCAGAAACCCAAATACTTGGTCTTTTTTGATGCGAGAATACCCTTCGTTATAGGCTTCTACCAAACCATAGCGGGCATTTGACCTCAATTCATCGAGTTGAAAAGCGATAATTTCACGGGCACTCAAGTCTTTTTGGCGCACAAATGAACCGTTTTTACGGTCAGAAAGACAATGAGCCGATTTCAAAATCGTCAAAGCACGGATGAAATCGCTTTTTTCAGCCAATTGCTCTCCGTCTTTTATTTCGTCTGATTCCAATTCTTTCAAACGCCTTAGAAGCACCTGCTCCATTTTTTCGACATAAGCTTTGAAATCTTTTTTATCTTCTTCGGTTGTTTTTTCTCCTTGTTCAGAAGTAGGTTCTTCAACACTGACAGAAAAGCCTCTATACAGGTTGAAAGAAGACATTAATAACATTCTGGCTTGCTCTGGTGTCTCATACACAGGCGATTTTGTACTGTTATTGTATGTCGTAGAAACTGCGGAAAGTTTAGAGTCACTTGTTGCCATTGTTTGTGCAGTTGCAAACAAAGGTGATATTACAAGTGCCAATGCGACGTGTAAATTTCTCATCATCAAGAGTTTTAGTCTGTAAAAATTGTTCCGTAGGAATCCCTATGGGAAAAGATTCTGTTTTAAAAGTTCGTAATGGTATTGGCAAGTATCATACCCTTTTGTTTAAGGTTAGGGCATTTTGCCTGTCAAGTCATTACGAAAAGGGGATATAACTATAATTTTTACGCGGGGGGAGACGGTGCTTAAATGTTATTGGTTGTAATTTAGTGAAAATTTGCTTTAGCAATAAAGGTTTTTAGGCTCTGGTTTTTGGTTTTTTAAATCGGCTGTAGTTGCGAATTTATTCGCAACATAAAGTTATTTGTGTTAAAGTTTAGCGGCTTAAATGTGAATTAACTTGTTGCGAAAAAATTGTAAGTTGGTTTCGTGAAATCGTAAAAAATCTTGCTTACTAAAATTGTTTGTGTTAAAGTTGAGCGGCGTTGAAAATGTGAATTAAAACTTGTTGCGTTAAATTAAAATTTGGTTTTTCGGAAAATATAAATATTTTCTTAAAATAGTTTGTGTTAAAGTTTAATAGTTTGAATTGAAGCCCTATAAATAGTTACTTAAATAGTTTTGTAAGTTAAAATTGTAAACTTGTTTAAAGTTATATGTGTTAAAGTTTAGCGGTTTAAATTAAAATTTGCATCATAAGGTTTAATAAGGTTCTAATTTGTAAGTTTAGTAAGTTAAAATTGTAAATCTTTGCCTAAAATAGTTTGTTTTTTGATTTCCTTATCGGTGATATTTTCGGAAAGTATGCCAACATCCAGGGCGAGACCAAAATCTGTGTTAATATCCAGATCAACATGTTCCTGGACTTTTACAGCTTCTTCATCTTCAAGCTCCTGGATGACTTCTGCAATAAAAAGTCCGATCTCCTCCTCCAACGGATCTAACGTGGCGGGATTACCCTTTTCATCTTCTTCGTAAGTAATCTTACTGTACTCGGGAAAATGTTGCGCAGCGCGGTCTTCAGCAATTTCAAAAAGCTCACTTTCATGTTCCAACCGCAGGGTGTACATCACGGTGTCATAAATAACCTCTTTGCCCTCATATACACCCACAAAATAAAAATGGGTGTATTCTTCGTTATGCTCATCCTCCGGATCCAGGAGGTAGGGTGTTCCTGCTTCCGTTATTTTATTTTTATATTCCTGAATTGTCAGGGGTTCAAATCCTTTGTTATTCATCATACCAGAACCATTTAAATTAATT
>JAYUQN010000569.1:0-3636 GCA_043756725.1 Saprospiraceae bacterium | reverse complement strand
ATACATTCCGTATCGGTTCTTCTTTAAAATTAATGATGAAACAATCCCAGAGTTCTTCCTCTATGAAAGGGTCACGTGGGGCAATGGCAATCGCCATATCTTCCACTTTTAGATCGGGTATATCCTTTTTCATATCTATATCTTTTAATATTCAAACTCGAATAAATCAGCAAAATGTCTTTTTAATTTTTCTTTTACTTCTTCTATCTCAATTTTTTTGCCAAGTTCCGCCGACAAAGATGTCACAGCTTTATCGTCTTCGGCAATACCGCAAGGTATGATATTGCTGAAATAAGTCAAATCTGTATTGATATTGAACGCAAAACCATGCATCGTCACCCAACGGCTGAGGTGAACACCGATAGCACTTATTTTGCGTTTCGGTTTTTCACCGTCTCCTTCAAGCCATACACCCGTATAGCCCGCTATCCGCATGCCTTCCAAACCATATTCAGCCAGTGTGCGTATCACAACCTCTTCCAAATAGCGCACATATTTATGAACATCGGTGAAGAAATAATCCAAATCAAAAATTGGGTAACCCGTTATTTGCCCGGGCCCATGATATGTAATATCTCCTCCCCTATTGATTTTAAAAAATTCGACACCTTTATCATACAGTTCGGTTTCACTTAAAAGCAAATGGTCTAACGAACCGCTTTTACCTAATGTATAAACGGGATTATGCTCGCAAAAAAGCAGATAATGACTTTGTTCGGGCTGTAAAATATCGTGTAATACTGTCCGAAGGGACTCCTGTGTCCAAAGGACTCCTTTCGGAGGAGAGGGGGGGTATTCTGATGTTTCAACAACCCTTTCAAGCCTTTTTCGAGCTGCCAATTTATGGTCAATCAATTGTTTTTGCAACTGAAATTGGTAATCCCATGCCTCTTTGTACGAGATATGTCCTAAATCTTGGAATATGACTTTTGGCAACTGTTTCATTTCAAGTGCAAAAATACGATTTTGTTGAAGTAGATTCATAAAATAAAAAAGGATTTAGTACATTTACAACGGATATTTTTTCCGTAGCACGAACTTATGAGTTTTGATAATTAAATCTACCGTCCCGATTGCTTCGGGACAAGTATTGACTAACCACGTCCTTTAGGGCGTGGGGCAAGAATTTCAGCCCTATTTTGGCTTTAGCCGCTCACCTTTTTTAACAGAAAAGATGAGCGGCTAGAGCCAAAATAGGGGTTTGTCGCCAGCCCCCACGATAAATCGTGGGGTTAGTCAATACTTGTACCGAAGCAATCGGGACGGTAGATTTAATTATCAAAACTCATAAGTTCGTGCTACGATATAAAACGAATTAACAACAATCAAATTATGGGTTCGTGTTGGTGTTTCGAGTTTGGGCTTTGCCACACTCAAAACACCAACACGAAGCCCCAAACTCAAACATCATGGAAAGATTTACAGGTCTCTTGGGCATTGCCCTCATTTTGGGCATTGCCTATGCCTTGTCAAACAACAGAAAAGCCATTAATCTCCGCACAGTCGGTATGGGTTTACTTTTACAATTTGCCTTAGCTCTTTTTATTTTAAAAACAGCTATTGGAGCAGCGATTTTTAAAACGGTGGGTAATGGCATCACTAAAGTTATTGACTTTTCGCAAGAGGGAGCCGCTTTTGTCTTTGGTCCCCTCATCAATGTGCCCGCTGTTAGCAAGGCTTTTGACGGGGCAGGTGGTTTCATTTTCTTTTTTAAAATTATCCCGACCATTTTGTTCGTAGCTGTTTTGGTAAATATCGGTTATCATTTCGGCATCATTCAACGCGTTGTGCGGCTTTTAGCAAAAGGTTTGTTTTGGTTGATGAAAGTGAGTGGTGCAGAAGCTCTATCCAATATTGCCAGTGCATTTGTGGGTCAAGTGGAAGCCCAAATTTTGGTACAGCCTTATTTGAAAGGTATGACCAGAAGTGAACTTTTAGCGTCCATGTCGGGTAGTTTTGCTTGTATTTCGGGCGGTGTTATGGCAGCTTATATCGGATTAGGCGTTCCCGCCGAGTATTTATTGGCTGCCAGTGTTATGGCAGCACCGGGAGCCTTAGCCATTTCAAAAATAATTATGCCTGAAACAGAAGTGTCTGAAACGGCAGGAAAAGTAAGTATCGAAATCAAAAAAGCGCATTCTAATTTGATTGACGCCATTTCGGCAGGTTGCAGCGAAGGTTTGAAAATTGGTTTCAATGTTGCCGCCATGTTGATAGGGTTTTTAGCACTTATTGCTTTAATCAACTATGGTTTAAACGGCTTGGGCGGTCTTTGGGGTGACCCAACATTCAGCCTCGACAAGGTTTTAGGTTTCCTTTTTTCAGGTTTTGCTTGGTGCATGGGCGTTCCTACGGATGAAATCTTTCAAGCAGGGTCGCTGATGGGAACAAAATTAGTTGCCAACGAATTTGTAGCTTACAATAATTTATCTGCCTTTTTGCCTTCTACTGACCCCTTAGTCGTGAAAGAAGTTTTGTTGATAAATGGGCATCCAATGTCAGCTAAAACTATTGCTATTGTTAGTTTTGCCTTGTGTGGTTTCGCCAATTTCGGCTCAATGGGCATTCAAATTGGTGGTATAAGCGCACTTGAACCCGCTCGTCGTGCGGATTTGACAAACTTAGTCCTTAGGGCTTTGATTGCAGGTACTTTAGCCTCTTATATGTCAGCTACGCTTGCAGGGATATTAATGTAAAAATGCGTGTGTTTTGTTGAAATAAGTTCGGTTGATTAATTAATAGACAAGTGGTTTGGAGAACTGATTGTTATTTTTTCAAAAAAATAACAATCAGTTTTCCAAACCACTTCTAAGACACCCCCTCAGTATTTTTAGGGTTTTACACCCCTTGATGTAAAATCTCTTATAAAAGTTTCAATTTATTTAAATTTTCAATTATTATTGAAACTTATGAAAACAAAACACTGTTATATACTTAATAAATCACTCGACCATGCTTTTCCAATTCACCTATCCCACAAATGCCCAACTGGATGCCCTCATTTTAGAGCAAAAAGATAAGCCATTCAGCTATCCACAAGCGCATGACGCCGCTGCAACGATGGCTCAAAAAACGCCTAAAGGCTACCGATATGATAACCACCGCCTCTTACTTGGGCAGGGTGAAACCGTTTTTCAAGCGGCTTGTGAAGCGATTCGGGCATGGCAAATGTTCCCTTATGGTTGGGTAAATCTCTACAAACGCACAACGCCTTTGGAGGTGGGTCAAGTTGTCGTTATGTGCGCTCGGATATGGGGTTTGTGGTGGCTCAATTGCTCCCGCATTGTTTTCACTGTTGATGAAAAACATCGTTTTGGTTTCGCTTATGGTACATTGAAACACCATGCCGAAAGTGGCGAAGAGCTGTTTCAAGTTCGTATGAATACTGAGGGGGATGTTTTTTATGAAATACAAGCCTTTTCACGACCCCGCTATTGGATGGCACGTTTGGCGAGTCCTGTGGCACGGTATTTTCAGCGCAAATTTGTGAAACATTCTTTTGAAAATATGAAAAAAGTGTTGCTGTAATTTTTTGTGTGCAATAGGGCATTTTTTTCAATAACTTTGTTAAAATGAACCACGTAGAGACGTTGCACTGCAACGTCTCTACAATTGCCCACGAAAAATTACAGCAAC
>JAYUQN010000568.1:0-3642 GCA_043756725.1 Saprospiraceae bacterium | reverse complement strand
CAAACCTTTGTCGAGGTTATAATCATCGCAAGAAGCGACAAGGAAAACAACAGAAACCAATAATATTTTGATTATATTCTTCATCATATTATTTTTTAATTTTTATTTAAAATGTTAAGCGAAGAGTAGCACCATAGCGTTTAGCTGATGGTCCGCCCAAAAAGTCAAAACCTGCTCCATTACTAACGCCAAAAGGTGTTCTATCGGCATCTACTTTTGAAGATTTTGGTGTGTTAAATGCTCTGAACCACATATTATTACCAATGATGGCAAGTGTACCGCCTTTGATAAAGCCATTGTTCAACCATTTAGTAGGAATATCAATATTCAAAGACACTTCACGCAAGCGCAAACGTGTACCATCATAGATACCTCTATCGTTGGGTCCACCTCCGATAATATTGTTACCAAAGAATAAACCAGAAGAAGGCATCGGAATATCGTTTGGCGTACCATCTGCTTTTACACCCGGTAGAATAACAGGCAGGGCAGGATTAAAATCTTGTAACTCCTTGGCTACACCCCGACCAATTAAACCGCCCGCAGTATAAGAGAAAATATCACCACCTTGAACATAATCTACGTGAACACCTACAGAGATGCTTTTGTATCTAAAATCTGTGATACCCGTTAGTAAAAAATCTGGATTAGGGTCACCAATAATTTTAATGTCATTGGAAAAATCCCAGTCACCGTTTTCTGTCACTAACAATTCACCTTTATCATTCTTTTTGGTGTAACTTGCTTTGATAACACCAAAAGGCTCGCCTTCAACTGCGAAATTACCTAAAGTGCTAAAGCCTGAAATAAGAATCTCTTTTGAGCCTTCTGGCAATTCTTCCACTTTGCTGATGTTTTTAGTGAAATTTGCTCTTAAAGTCCATTCAAAATCACGGAATCTTATGGGCACAATGTTCAAACCCAATTCAACGCCTTTGTTGCTAAGCGTACCCGCATTGATAAACGATTCATCAAAGCCCGTAGAAGGGTCAAGTGAACGTCTAATAATTTGGTCTTTTGCTGTTCTTTTGTATAAAGACAAGTCCACACCAAAACGTTTATTGTATGTATTGGCTTCAACACCAAACTCTAATTCATTCAACAACTCAGGTTTCAAATCCTTATTTGCCAACAAGGATGGCAATGATACACTGATAACGTTACCAAGCCCGTCAAAAGCGTTATTAGAGTTCAAGGTTAGGTAAGGTCTTGTTTTGTAGGGTGACGCAAAGTTTGCAGTTGTTCCATAACCCACACGCAATTTCAAGAAATCAAGTACAGCCGATTTGATACCCGGAAAAGCGGATGTTGGAATAAAGGATATACTTGCACCCGGATAAAACAAAGAACGATAAGGCTTTTCGTGCGTAGAAGCCCAGTCATTACGTCCTTGCACATTCACATAAACCATATTTTTATAACCAACCGTTGCATCGAGGAATGCGCCCAGAATGGTTTTGTTTTCAATATAGTTTAAGTTGATACCTCTAAAATCTCTATCGTTGTTATCAATAAAATTTCTGTGTGATTGCAAGCCAAATACCACTTGATTTGAGCTTTCAAGCCCTTTTTGAGAATATTTATCTACCCGACCATTGACACCAATATTGGCTGAAAAGTCAATATCTTCGCTAAATGGTTTATTGATAGTGGCAATAAATGAGTTATCTGTAATATTGTTTACACCTGTTGATGTTCTTAATAAACCTGTACCTAACACTGCCGCATCAGCTGGATAACCTACCGAGCCTTTATTGATATAATACTCTTGATTTTCAGTATAAGTATCTAAACCCAAACGATAAGTCAGTTTTAACCAATCCGTTATATCAAAATTGGCACTCATTGTACCAAAGAAACGATTGGTATAGTTGCCTTGTCCTGCATTATCTAACAACCAACGGGGATTCGTGATACTGTTATTGTTGCGATAATAAATAGGCGCGCCTGTCAATGGATTTTGATAGGGCCAATTTGTCAAATCAATATTACGCGGTGTATAAAATAAATTAGCAAATACAGATGCCCCACCTGCAGAGTTACTACCTTGACCTGCCCCAATTGGTGGTGTTTTAACATCTGTTTTTACATAGTTAAACGTACCTGTGATTGTGAATTTGTCTGTCAATTTGGCAACACCGCCAATATTGAAGTTACTACGTGTTAATTCATTGTTTTTAATATACCCTACCTCATTAAGGTTTGAAAAATTGGCATTAAAGCTCAAAACATCGCCTCGCATACCAAAATTCAACGAAGTATTGCGTGAAGACCCTTTTTGAAAAAAGCCACTGACGTTTGTCGGTTGTGCTGTAGGTGTATAACCAGTCAGTTTTTGAAAATCGGCATTATCTGGAAATAAAGCGCGGTGTTCATAATAAGGATGGCGAAATCCTGTTGCTTGACCATCAAATACAGATCCCCAGTTACTAAAAAACTCACCGTAGTCACCATCAAAACCATTACCCCATTTATTTTGATATTCAGGTACATGCGCTTCAATAGCGTGATAGGATTGGCTTGCCGATACTTCATATTTGGCTTTGCCTTTTTTGGTACTTGCCCCTTTGGTTGTAATCAAAATTACACCATTGCGTCCTTGTGTACCATACAAAGTTGTGGCACTTAACCCCCTCAGTACAGTAAGGTTTTCGATGTTGTTGGGGTCAAAATCTAAGAAACGAGTAGGCGTAATGTTACCATCACGGAAGTCATTGTTTTCATTCGTAGCGGTATTAACAGGTACACCGTCCACAATCCACAAAGGTTGTGTGTTACCTGTAATAGAGCTAATGCCGCGAATGTTGATTTTTGTACCTGTGCCCGCCAAACCTGCACTTGACGACACCGTGATACCCGGTGTACGACCCGCCAAAGCACGACCAATATCCGTTTCAGGCTTATTGGAGATGTCTTTGGTATCAATTGTGGTGGTCGCATAGCCTAAGGCTTTCTTTTCACGCTTGATACCTTGAGCAGTTACAACCACCTCTTGCAGCGTTGATTCTGTTAAGGTCACATCAATAACATTGGAAGCACCCAATGTTATTTCCTGCGTTTCAGAACCTGTAAAACTGATAACCAAAGTCGTGGCATCTTTTGGAACGGTGAGAGAATACTTGCCATCAATGTCCGATAATCCACCAGTAGTTGTGCCTTTTACAACGACACTTGCTCCTACCATTGGCTCACCTTTTGGGTCTTTGACGACGCCTGAGATGGTTCGTTGTGCCATGGCGAAGCCACACGCACAGAAAACCAGCGTCAAAATTAATGAGAGCTTTTTCATACTAATTTGATTTTATATGAATAAAATATGTTAAAAAACGTGCGCAAATGTAGCTTTTTTTTGATAATAGAGAATGTTTTACTTCTTTTTTTCAATTTTAAACTACAAAGACTTATTTTCAAAATAAAATTCTATTTGAAATAATATAGAAAAATTTTATTATATAATATATAAAAAACAGACTAAATAATATTGCTGTTTTTGACATACTGCAAGAATGATGGTGGCATTAAAAGATAGGATTTTCCGTAAGTTGTCGCAGACATAACGTTTAAAACGAAAATTCGCTGCTTTTTAAAATAAGCGTTTATCTGCTATTTTTAAAAGATTTTGTAAGAACTTAGCCGTATGAC
>JAYUQN010000567.1:0-3647 GCA_043756725.1 Saprospiraceae bacterium | reverse complement strand
AAACCTATTCAACCTGTTAATGAATTTACTAAAAACCGTTGCTAAAATTCCACTTGACTGCATCGCTTTTTTTCTACGAAAAAGCCCTGCTGCCTTATATTATCTTGTCAATGAACCCCTTAGACAACCTATAAAAGCAACTATTGAACAAGCTTTTGGGTATCAACATATTGAAAATGCTATTGAAATTGTAAAAAATGGTAAAAATACTGAGGGGGTCATTTTAGATGTTGGTGGCGGCACAGCAACGACAGCGACTTTATTTTCAAAACATTTTCCTACCATGCCCATTTATGTTTTTGAACCCATCAAAACAAATTTTCAAGAAATTGAAAAACAGAAACAAACACACTGGATTTTAATAAATAAAGCCGTGGGTAGCACCGTTACCACATCTTTTATCAATATCGCAAGTCGTGTTACAGCTTCTTCCCTACTCGAAATGAACGCCGATACGGAGGGGTATGGCGATATGCTCGTTTTGAAAGACAAACAGGAAATACAAGTAACGACATTGGATAGTGAAATCCCTTCCGATAAAAATGTTTTAATTTTAAAGATGGACGTTCAAGGTTTTGAAATGGAAGTGCTCAAAGGAGCTACTTCAACCTTGACCCGTACAAAGGTAGTTGTGCTTGAAATCAATAACCATGATGGCTACAAAGGCGCCCCTACTTATTTTGAAATAGATGAATTTTTCAGAAAAAACGGCTTTGAACTCTATGATTTGCTACCCAATGCTCGTTTTAACGGTAAATTGCAAGATTGGGATGCTATTTATGTCAATATAAAATCCTTTTAAAAATGTTCTCAAAACTTAAATTTCATTTAAAAATCTTTTTTTTTGGTCTTTTAGAATTATTTAAAACAGCGCTCTGGAAGCTAAATACGCGTAAAACACATCGCTTGAAAGTTATTGATAATCACACTTTTACCTTTACGCATTTTGGTTTCATAACGCAATATATTTATGAAAGGCAGCATGTTGTTGGCAAACTTCAAGGTTTTGAGGGTGAAACACTTAGGCGTTTTTCGCAAATGGTTAAAACGGGTAATACTATTTTAGACATTGGCGCAAATGTGGGTGTTTTTTCTTTACTCGGTTCAAAACTTGTGGGAGACACGGGTAAAGTATATGCTTTTGAGCCCAGTCAAGCAACTTTTACCGCTTTAACCGACAATTTGACTTTAAACAATATTAAAAATGTCTATCCTTTGCGTATAGCATTGAGTGATACCGAAGGGCTTATACATTTAGGCTCCGTAGAATATGATGCCTTGAATTTTATTGATATTAAAAATAAAAACGCGACGGGAGAAGTTGTAGAGATGACGACCCTCGATAGATGCCTAAAAGACAATCATTTAAGTAAAATAGATTTTATTAAGATTGATATTGAAGGGGCAGAGCTTTTGTGTTTTAAAGGCGCTACGGAGATGTTGAAAAATGCGCCACCCACTATTATCATGGAATGTAATGAAAAATGGTGCAAACGATTTGATTACACCGTTTTTGATTTGCTCCAATTTTTAAATGGCTTCGGTTATACGTTTGAACAATATGAAGAAGCCCAATGGATATGTTTTCCGCCTAAAAAGTAAGAAATGAAAATCGCTATTATAGAAATCACAACGTTTGGGCATTATACGCTTGTTGAATCCATCGCTAAAATTTACGCTTCAGTTGCAGAAAATGAGATTGTCATTTTCACAACGGATGAAGGCAAACGGGCTCTAAAAGGGTTAGAAAACGAGCAGATAAAAATTGTCCTTGCCACCGAAAAAACAGAAACGTTTTTTTCGCGTATCAAAGGCTTTGATAAAATTTTTATTCCAACACTCGAAGCCTACTCCCGTGTTCCTTTCCATATTATGAAAGATTTTTTAAAAACAGATTTCAATTGTCCTATTTACTACATCATCCATAATGTTGATTTTTGGTTTCAGCAATCCTTCTCCGATAAAATTCGCAATGTATTTTATCGCCTTTCCAATTTTAAAGATTTTTTTTATCGCTCAAAGGTTTACTTTAAATATGTGTTTATCAATGAAGCCATTGTTAAAAAAGTGAAACTTTCAGGTGGCAAATTCATCGCTTTGACCGAATCTTTGGGGCAACATTTGTCTCAACACGTAGAAAACAAAGACATTGCTGTTATTCCTTTTTCTATTTTTGATGGACAAATCAAAGATAAAAGTTCTCAAAATAAGCAATTTCGGATCTGTATTCCCGGACTATTGAGTACAACACGCCGTGACTATGATTCCGTTTTTGAAATGATGAAAAAGGAGGAAGCCTACTTTAAACAAAAAGTCACTTGGGATTTTTTGGGTGGAAATCCAGGCAATCGGGAGAGCCAAGACCTGATTGACAAAATTCAGATGCACCAAAAAATGGGTCATGATATTCGATATTATGAAGAACTTTTTTTAAATATGGAAGATTACGACAACAACCTTGCTTGTGCAGATATAATTTTGGGCAATATGCACCTACAACAAGGGGCAAATTCAACTTATGGGAAATCAAAAGAAACGGGCATCATTTTTACGATGATAAAAGCCGCTAAAGTAGGTCTTTTACCTGCTACTTATATAGCCGATAATGCGCTCAAATCTTCCACTTTGCGGTTCAAAAATTACGAGGAAACCGCTGATATATTGAAGAAAATAATTGAAAATCCCTTAGAATTTGCCCAATTAAAAGCGCGTGCGCTTGAAAATTCTGAAAAATTTAGACCCCTCAGTATTTATCAACGTTTAGAAGTCCTGTAGTTGCGAATTTATTCGCAACAGGCTTTTATTTTTGTTGCGAATTTATTCGCAACTACAGGGGCATTAGAAAAATTAATTTTAATGGGTATAATAAAACGGCAAAGTATAAAAAACAGCCTTGTAAATTATTTGGGCGTTGTCATTGGAGCTTTCAGTTCCATTTTCATTTACACACTCATCAACCAAACGGAGTTGGGTATGATGCAATTTGCTATCAGTACCGCTACTTTTTTTGCGCCCTTCGCCGCTTTCGTATCCAGCATGACCGCCACCCGTTTTTACCCTGTTTTTAAAACGGAAGATGAAAAAGACAATGGTTTTTTACCTATTTTAACGGGTTTCACTCTTCTTTCAAGTCTCTTATTCGTTGGTTTGGTTTATGGCTTTAGGTTTGAATTAGCCTCGTTTTTCAAAAAAGACAGTGAGCAATTTTTACATTCTTTGCATTTCATTTTGATTTTCACGGTTATCATTGCTTTAGCTAATTTATTTATCTCCTTTGCTGCCAATCAAAGCCGCATTGTGGTGCCTTCCATTTTTCAAAATTTATTACCTAAAGTGGCACAGCCGACGCTCGTGTTGCTCTATTTTTTGGGGGTTATTGGTTTCACCCAAGTTTTCAAAGGTTTGACTTTGACCTTTTTTTTGATGCTTATGGGTTTGGTAGGATATGTTTATTTTCTACGAAAACAGAGTGTTTTAATGCCTCCTCTTAGAGGAAGCAAATTGTTAAAGCAATATGGTATAGAGATGATGAAATTTTCGGGTTTCAATTTCACCATTGTTTTGGGCGGTATATTTGCACAACAAGCGGACAAACTTTTCATAGCACCGATGCTCGGATATGAGCAATTAGCGATATTTGTTTTTGG
>JAYUQN010000566.1:0-3649 GCA_043756725.1 Saprospiraceae bacterium | reverse complement strand
ATACAAAAGCGGTAGATGATTTGAAAATTTGGCTCTTGAAAAACAAGCAAACCAATGCTTGGAAAACCACAAAAGGAACAGCGAGTGCCGTTTATGCTCTTTTGTCCACAGGGACTCCTACGGAGAAAACGGGTGAAAACTGGTTGTTGGACGATACAGATGTAAAAATTTCAATGGATAACAAGCCCATAGACGTTTCAAAATTTCAAAAAGAAGCAGGTACAGGCTATTTCAAAACCACTTTCAAACCCGAAGAAATCACAGCTAAAATGGGTGATATAGTGGTTGAAAATCCTAATAAAGTTGTCGCTTGGGGCGCTATGTATTGGCAATATTTTGAAAATTTAGATAAAATCAAAACTTTCAAAGAAACGCCTTTGACGATGGTGAAACAGCTTTTCAAAGAAGAAATAGGTGATAAAGGGGCGATTATTTCACCCATAACCGCTAAAACAGTCTTAAATCCGGGCGATAAAGTGAAAGTTCGTATAGAATTGCGGGTTGACAGAGACATGGAATATGTGCATATAAAAGACATGCGCGCCAGTGGATTTGAGCCATTGAATGTGTTGAGCGGTTTCAAATGGCAAGGCGGTTTGGGCTATTATGAAATGACCCGCGATGCATCCACCAATTTTTTCATAGATTTTTTACCAAAAGGCACCTACGTTTTTGAATACCCACTTGTAGTCAATCACAGAGGCGATTTTTCAAATGGCATTACGACGATTCAGTGTATGTATGCGCCAGAGTTTACGAGCCATTCGGAGGGGGTTCGGGTGAAAATTGGGAAATGATATTAAATTGAATTAGGATATTAGCAATATGAAAAGATATTATGGATTTAAATACTGAGTGAGTGTCCGAAATCCTTAATATTTTTTCATATCTCTAATATCCTAATTCAATTTAAAAATATGTTTCAGTCAAGTTAAAAACCCTTTTATTTTCCAATAAAAGGGTTTACTTTTGTAAAAAATAATGAAATATGTCAAGTTCTGCCATTGCACACAAAGAAGTTTCAGTAAAACAAATTAAACAGGAACGTCTTTACACGCTTCGTGAATACCTTGAACGAGAAGAACGTTCATTGCACAAACACGAGTATCATCAAGGTAAAATCACACGTATGGCAGGAGGAAAAGCAAAACATAGTGAAATTGCAACAAATATAGCGCATGCAATTAAAACTGTAATAAAACCATTACCAACTAAGTTTAGAGTCTATAACAGTGACCTCAAAATTTATATTGAACCAAGAGATAAATCTGTTTATCCAGATGCCCTTGTGATATGCAAGGAACCTATATATTGGGAAGACAGAGAGGATTTAATCGTCAATCCAATGTTAATTGTGGAAGTATCTTCTCACAGCACAAAAAATTATGACAGAGGTGATAAATTTTTATTATATGAGCTTCTGCCTACTTTTACAGAATATCTTTTGGTAGAACAAGATTTTCCTTTTGTTGAAACGTGGTATAAACGCAGCCCAACACTTTGGGAAAAATGTGTTGAAACTGATATGCAAAAAAGCATAACTCTAAATTCTTTAGGCATATCCATTACGCTTGCGGATGTGTATGAAAATATTGTTTTTAAGAAAAAATGAATTTGTAGAGTTTGATTATCGGTGTAAAATTAAGGGAAAATATGTCATAGTTGATATGCAACAATGGTATAAGGAAGACGTGGTGAAGCGGTTTTTCTTGTATTTTTGCAATAATACATCTTTACAATTGGAAAGACTGAAACCTGTTAATACGCCAGTAGTAAAGAAAAGAGTCAATAAATCTAAAAGCTATGATGATATAGAACCTGCTATTACACTTATATGGATGGCTGATGATACATTGGGTTTCGTGGATGATATAATCGCTTTTACAATATTGCCTGAAATTTTGAGGGCATTTATCAATGAAACTTCCTTATGGGAAAATCTTAATCCCAATGAATTGATAGCCTATCGTGAAAAAGTATTATCTATATTAAACGAGTGCGTGACAAAATCGGGGCAACTGAAAATCAGGCAGCATACCTAAACGCCGCCTCTTGCTCTTTTTTTATTCTAAAATCCATAAAACTTTCCATGTCATCATTGAGTTTGACGGCTCTAATATCCATTACATTTTGAGCACCTTGAGATGACCACCTCATACCACTTTGCTCCATTCTTTCTTTGACTAAGTGTCCGCAAGCTGCCTCGACAAGAGCGGAACTGACGGGATACCCTTTTTTAATAAATGTTTTGTAATCCATTTTATGCTGATGATTTGTGAAATACGTAATGGCTTTTTCCACTTGTTTTTGCTTCGTATCCGATAATTGCTTTTGATTATTAATGCGTTTTAAATCACTGATGACTTTTGTTGTTTTAGAGTTCAATATATCTATCAGCACCCCTCGAACCCACGCGGACTTGCTTTGAGATTTTTCACCAAAAATAGCGGTTGCCGCATCCCAGACATACTCACTTACATGAATAATATCAAGAATTATTCCGTCAAAATAGAGACTCATATTATTGTCTTTCACCCACGATAATACTTTTTCTTCCAAACCAACTCCTGCATCAATTGGCACCACAAAGCGACTATCAGAATGACCAATACTATCTTTTATTCTGTTTAAACCATACTCAATAGATTTGTTTTGATTGCCTAAAAAAGCCCGCCTGTGAATATTTTTATGCCACTTGTTATCTTGTTTATTCTCCTCTTCTATTTCAACGGCACTCTGTTTAAGCTGTTTGTCTATACTATCGGACTCAATTTTACTTAGTGGACTACCCATTAAACTGCTGATAATGCTATCAATACTTCGTTTTTTAGGCATAAAGGACGATGTTACGCTCACCGTTGCCATTTCCATTATCCCTTTTTTCTCTCCTTTACCCAGTCGCTTTTTAGGGTTCGTATCCGTGTGTGCTTCGACTTTTGGTTTTATTTTCGGTACGCCTTTACCATCAAACGAGGCACTGTAACAAAACGGTAAAATTTCTTTTTCTAAAACTATTGACTCATAATAAGCATCTACTTCAACCCCAATATGCCCAATATTACGCTCCGATGATTTACCACTTATGCCTAATTCTAATAATTTATTTATCACCCGAACACTCTCTTTGTAGTCACTCTCCGCCGCATTCTCGCCCACAAGTTCTTCTATATTATATGACCAAAAACTACTGCGGGGCAAACATAAATCGCTATCCGTTGGATGTATTTTACCTAAGTCTTTATGCCAATATGACGGTCGTTCAATCTCCAAAAGCCCAAATAAACTTAAATACTGACAAGTCTCTTTACCTTTATTGGGTAATGTTTCCCCCGCTTTCTTTGGGCTACCTTGTGCCGTTAATTTACTGATTCGTTGCTTAAAAATGTACGATATAAGACTTAATCCTAAAACTAACATCTGCTTCAATAAACCTTTCTCTATCGTGTGAGCGGCAGCGTTTGATTCTACATAGCCTTCGGATAGGACCATCAATTTTTCAATTTCTTCTTTTATTTGACCGTGAAGTCTAATATTCTCCATATTTTGTGCGGGGAGTTTTTAAGTTAGGAAATTTTTTTTCGCAACTTAAATTTACTAAAACTTTTAAACTCCCTTTCTTTTATTTTACCCCGATTTTGTCACGCACTCA